>CAZDJH010000122.1:0-3875 GCA_964505645.1 uncultured archaeon
AGAAGAAGAGGAGTAAAAAACTGAACCGAAGGATGAATTCTCTGCCCTTCCGTAAGCTTCAAGAGTACATCGAATATAAAGCCCTTCAAAAAGGGATCGCCGTGGAATACATACACCCCGAGAATACTACCAGAGAGTGCCATCGCTGCGGCACTATAAACCATGCGGGCTATGCTCGCAACTACGAATGTGCCAAGTGCGGTCTCATCTACGATAGGGACTTGAACGCCGGTATCAATATAGCCCGACGGATAACGAGTTCGTTGGGATGGGGGACCCGTGGATGCCCCGAACAGCCGAATGAAGTTAGTGTCGTAAAGACCTAGCCGAATGGTTGAAGCCCCTCCCTTTAGGGAGAGTGTAATTCACTTTTCTTAACTTTTGTTTTTCTCATATAATGGCCGATTCTAAGTGAGTGCTATTGTAATAACATCAGCGTATTTTTCATTAATTTCGAACAGAATATTGAGTGTTGTAAAAGTTTTGTTTTAAAGTTTAATTAATTTAAAACATCTTACTAAATATTTGAAAGCGTTAACCCTCTCTTGACGAATTTCAACGGTCCATTATTAACCAACTCCAGGAAACTGCTACGACTAAGATAACATCGATTGAAGACCTCAGAAAGCGTCTGGATCCCAAGTTATTGCAGAAAGTTAGACATTTAGACGAAAAAAAAGAGATTAAATTTTACAAGAAAGCAAAAAAATTAGAATTTAAGAGATCGACTCATTTAAAAGAGTTGGAACAAAACACAGATAAATAATGTATTGAACTACTCACGCCCAAATAAAGGATGGTGCTTTCTCGCACTAAAAGTGATAACAAAAAGGATTTTCGCTATGGAACAACTTTTTCTAAGCTTTTATAAGTGAATTGCAATTTGAAATTATCTAATAATAAGAAAACTATAAAAATCTTAAGAAAACTATAAAAATCTTAAGAAAACTATAAAAACTAAAAAAATTTATAAACACTTAGGAAATATTTTATTAATTAGTGATAAAAATGTTTGAAAAAAAAGTCAAAGTTACAAATATGGGTATGATAACAATTCCAGCTGAAATTAGAAAACAATTTAATATTGAAGACGGGGATTATGTAATAGTTCAAAAGGATGATAATGGCGATATTAAGATCAAAAAAATCAAAACTGTTGAGGAATTGCGGAAAAATGCACTCACGATTAAAGAGTTTGAGAAATTATATAAGAAGTCTCGAAAAGAGGACTTGGAGCTTGAACGATAGATGGCAAGGCGTGTGTGCTTAGATGCTGGGCCTATTACGCTCTATTATCAAAAAGATGCACCATCAAAGGTCCAAAATTTAATAAAAGGGATTAAAACCGAGCAATACACTGCGATTGTACCAACCGTAATATTAGTAGAGGCATATAAACATCTTTGTTTGGAAGGTGGAATAGAGCATGCTGAGAATTGCATTCATTCATTTAGGCATTATGTTAAACCAAGAGTAATTGCTTTAACGTCAGAATTAATCCTAAGGGCAGGGAAGATAAAATGTCAATATAGTACAGATTTATCGTACAATGACGCCATCGTAATTGCTACTTCATTAGAGTATAGGGCTACTCTTCAAACTACGGAAAAGGATTTCCCGAATATAAATCATTTAAGAGTAAGGACTTATGACTTTTACTAAGAGAAATTTCTAAGAGTTAAAATGGTAAGAGAGTGAACTCCCAAAAATGTACAGATTTTTAAATCCATATTGAATTATAAGAGAGATTTTTATATGTTCATAATCATATAATATATAGTGAAAGAGTGAAATTAAAAAATGCAAGATCGGTCGGAAGCTCCAATTAGAAAACCTCCAAAGGGAGGACAGTTTGTAAGCACGCGGCATCGAGACGCAGAACTGGACACCTTCGATCCCAGCCAGCCTCGGTTAGGGCGGCGGGAAAGTGAACCCCATTCTGCCGAAATCACATATCTCTATAGTGTATTAACGGCAAATTTTCCCGATGATCGGACCATATGGGACCTCCATCATTATTTCAAGAAAGACCATATGGAAATTGACATTCAGTTTGATATCTCCTATTTTAAAGATTTAAATATCCCCTATACCCTCTCCTCTTATCGTGCCAGCGAATTCAATAATAGAGTGCCGGACATGGCCGTTAATATTCTCTCACAGAGTACATGGCGGTCCGACCTTGCCGAGAAAGTGGACCTTTGCCGTTTTTTAGAGATTCCCGTATATGTTATATTTCCATCTTACCACGTCGCCAACGAAATCTATAAACCGCCTTTTGTTCGGGCATATCTCTTACAAGACGATGGAAGGTATGAGGTAAAAGAATTGCGAAAAGCGATCAATGAATCAGAATCACCGGGAAAATTGGATTTTGATGCCACGATCGATGTAAGTGAGATTTTACCTTTTCGCGTGGCCTTACGGAAGCGAACGCAAAAGCATCAAGGTGAGGAACCGTTATATCGGCTTGTTTTAGTGGACCCCGATGAGGATAAAATCCTCTTAACAAAAAACGAGAAGATAATCGAGGGGAAAGACAAAAAAATCGAGGAGAGAGACAAAAAAATCAAAGATCTTGAAGCGGAAAACAAAAAACTAAGAGAAAAGCTTTAAAAAGCGAAAAAACTTAAAGCAAACCATTTTTAGCCATAGACTTTCATCAGAAATCGTACCTTCAAAATAACCGCATTACCGAGATTAAGGGGCTTTGGAATTTAAGAAATCTACAAATCTTTCCAAAATACTGCTGTATTTTTCTTGATGGGAATCCAATCAAATGTAAGGTTCCAATCGACTCTCTTAGAAGTATGGGCGAAGGATCTAAATCAATGCAGCAGACGATGAATGAGCGCTTTGATAAGATGGACAAAAATTTCGGGGACATTAAATCTCTCTTAAAAAATCTGAATCCTCGTGAGATGATTAAAGATTCCACATTAAAACCTTTGAACTTATAGCATTATAAGTTCAATTTATTGATTTATTTCAACTTTCCCACAAAAACCTAATGCCAAATGGACTACTTCTGCGCAATTCACTTTCTCCCGCAAATCGTAATATTTTGAGCTCGGAATAGATACATTGTCGGGAATTGCTCTCGTTCTAATTAATTTTTTTATACGATACATAGGATATTAACGCCCGCATATATACACCGCAAATAACAAGTTCGCTGGGCAAGTGGAGACATCACAGTGGAGACACCGCATTGGAGATACTGCCGAATAGTCCCAGCCATTTCCTTTAATTGGTGCTTAACCCACTTTCGGTAATTCTGGAATTTGATAAGGAATAAATATATATAATATAAATGATATTCATATCACAAAGTAATAAAAAAGCCTATATTGTGACATAAAATGAAATCGACAATTCTCTTAAAAAAAATGTGGCTCGACCGCAAAGAATTTATTAAAGCAAAAGAGATGAGGCGATACTGCAGAGAATTTGATTTAGACTATGAGAATGTCATTCGCTATTTTTTATCGCAGGATTATCTCATGCGGCTTTTCAGAGGTATTTTTTACGTTAAGTCTCCCGAAGAAATTAAATTAGGAACAAAACGATATTCTTCCTTAGACCTCATATCCAAAGCTCTCGAATTAAAGGGTGTAAATAATTGGTATTTTAGTTTATTTACCGCATTAAGCCTAAACAACGCGACGCATGAATATTTTAACGTAATTTATGTAATAAGTGATACGCTCTATAGGTCGAAGATAATCCATATAAATAACCGTAAAGTTAAGTTTTTAAAGATTAAACCGCAATTATTAACTTTCGGAATAATTAAGAACGGAATACGATATTCCAATGTAGAAAAAACGATACTCGACTTCATATATCTCGGGAGATATAATAGCAAATCAAAA
>CAZDJH010000122.1:3885-9732 GCA_964505645.1 uncultured archaeon
AAAAAAGAGAATAATTCTTGATATTTCGGACTATTTGGATAACGTTTCGCTAGAAAAGGAAAAGATTGAGCGTTATGTAATTAATTATCCCGCGACGGTAAAAGAAATAGTGGCTGAGGTACTATGAAAGATTTTATAGATGTGGTAAGTGAAAAGCTAAGCATCAAATCTAGAGACTTATTTGAGATTGATTTATATTTATCACGAATTCTATTTGAATTTGCTGAGAATAGTGATTTGAGCAGAAATCTCTTATTGAAAGGAGGTACTTGCTTAATAAAAACATATTTTAATTATTATAGGTTTTCGGTTGATTTAGATTTCACTTGGAAAAATCAAGAGATTTTTATGAATAAGTCGGGTAAAAAGATTAGAGCGATAACGTCAGATAAAATTACCGAAATATCTCAAATCATTTGGAAGATTTCCCAAAAGATTGGATTAGATTTTGAGGCAGATAAAAATAATCGGAAATTCATTAATTATGGCGGAAACGGTAAGCTTATAACATTCAGACTATATTACACATCTTGCGTATCTAATCTGGAAACTTATATCAAAATTCAGATAAATTTTGTGGAGTTGCTAAAGTTTGAATCCCATCCAAGAAAAATTAAACATTTAATTCCGAAAGATAAAGAACTTCAAAAATTGTTTCCAAAAAGTTATGAAATTTATTCTAAAAATTGTATTTTCAATTGCTACAGCTATAAAGAAATCCTGTGCGAAAAAGTTAGAGCATTATATACGAGAAGTGGGTTGAGCTCTAAGGATTTTCTTGATATCTTTTTAATTACCGCGAATTATGATATAGAGATTGAAAACCTAACAACCGAAATTATTGAAAAAATACAATTTTCATTAAAGCAATTTAAAAAATATAGAATCAATTTGGAGAAGAAGAGAGAAATGATTCTTTCGAATGAGAGATTGTTTAATTTGGCAGATATAGAAAAATATTCAATTAAGGAGATTGATAGAAAAAGGCTTGAGAGTTTTTTAAAAGAATTTCAAGTATTCCTTTCCAATATGATAAATGAGATTCTGTGAAGAGATTAGCGAACTTGTGGGTTAGAATATGAATGGCATATCCCCCTAAAAGTCGACACCTTCGTAAAAAAGGAGCGTCAATGGGGCTATAAGAGAGATTTTTATAAGTTTACCATTTTTAATGTAAGGAAATTCATCCCTTTAGGGATTTCAATGTTATTCCTTAAAATTATATCCAGACCAATGAAAATTATTTGGTCATAAGACCGTCTGGTTAATTTATAAAGCAGAGCCCCATTTAGAAATGTAAAATATTTTAGTTATTACCAGTATTCAATGAAGTAAATCTCCGAAGGAGAATACTGTTGAAGTGAAGACCAATAAAAATCAATGATCCCGAGAGATTTGTCTCCGAAGGCATTACCGAGGTTGAGATAGACGGATTCTCCGCTGATCCTCCTATTATCGTGGAAATTACGTCGATTCTAAGGGACAAAGAAAAAATCGAAAGATTTCTAAGGAAAAAGAAATTCGTGGAAAGAAAATATGATCGTTCGTTTCGGGGATTTTTTGTCGCAGCGAGTTCCGAATTTTCTGCCGAAGAAATGGGGGAAATTACCGTGGAACTCCGGAAAAACAAGTGTGAACTTATTAATTTATAAGACAGGTAATTTTTGTATGATATTTTATTTTTCTTAAAGCACTTCCATATTTATATTTATAAAAATCTTTTAGATGTTTGAAAGTCTTAATCCTTTCTTAACAAATTTAAAAGGGAGGTCTTTCCCAGGTACAGTCTTCAGTTTTTCAATAACATGTTCTCGCTTATTAGGTGGCACCATCCAGAACATACACCCACCGCCACCCGCTCCACACACCCGCCCTCCTAACCCTCCATTTTCCATAATTTTATCATGCAACTTTTCCATATGGTCCGTTGTAAGCAGAGGATTGAATTTGGTCTTTTCTTTCAAATCCTTAGTGAGCAAAGCACCCATTTGCTCGAAATCTTCAGACTTGATAGCATCTTTCATTCTGTAGACAATATTTTTTAAAGTATCTAGGGAAGACTTAGACTTTTCTTTATCCTTAAGGTACGAGTTGACTTGCTCCCTTACAATATTTCCGCTGGTATGGGGCTCTCCCGTGTAATATAAAAGTATTCGCTTTTCCAATTCACGCATAAAAGAATCCGAAACATGAATCTTGCTTACCCTCACGTTATCATCTCCAAGAAACTCAATGCCATTAAATCCTCCGTAAACTGCCGCATATTGGTCTTGACGTCCGCCGATATTTTTTAATACTTCGTCCTCAACTTTAAATGCCGTTTCCGCAATTTCACTTCTGCCCATAGAATTATCTTGAAGGTCCGAAATCCCCGCAATCAAGCACGTAGCCAAGCTCGCGGATGCACCAAGTCCCGCACGCTTCGGCGGTTCGCCATGCAAATAAATATCCATTCCGACCTCTGGTTGCATTTTAAAGATAATCGCTTTAATGAGGTCCGAATCAATGTTTGATAAGGTCAGTTCTTTCAATTTTTCAAACCGGTAGGGAGCGAATTTATCGTTCGAGAAAATTTTAATCGTTCCATCCTGCCGCGTGTTGAGGATACTTCTAAAATAATAATTAATGGTGGCATTTACCACATATCCGCCATAGTCCGAACAGTACGGCTCGACATCGGTACCTCCACCTCCGAATGCGATTCGAACCGGCGTTTTGCTAAGAAGCATACCTATATTACAAATAGTATAATTCCTTATAAACCTACCATTCTCATCCCCCTCCATACCCAATTCGTTCTAAACTTAAAATAAAAGAAAGCAAATGAAATAAAAAGCATAAAAATTAAATGAGTCAAAGATTTAGTAATAATGATTTATATGAAAATTCGTGCCAAGGCGCCTTTTCGGATTAGTTTTGGAGGGGGAGGAACGGATATGCCCCCGTTTTGCGTGGACCACGGTGGATGTATTATCAGCACGACAATCGATCGACATGTATTTATCACCATCGAACCGAGAGAGGATAATATTATCCACATTGACGCTATTAATTTTGAGAAAGAATCTGAATTTGAAATCGGCGATAGAGATTATTCGGAAGACTTTGAAATTTTTAAAGGGGCTGTGAATGTCTTAGGGGTTCAAGATGGATTTAATATCACCATCTATTCGGAATTGCCCGCGGGCTCCGGAATGGGCGGGTCATCATCCTTAACTGTCGCGTTAATCGGCGCATTCGATGAATATTACGATTGGGGGTTAAGCCGCCATGAGATCGGTCAGAAAGCATGCGATATCGAGCGAGTTGAGTTAGCCCAAAAAGGAGGATATCAAGACCAGTTTGCGGCTGCATACGGCGGGTTTAATTTCATGGAATTTACCGACGAAACCAAGATATTCCCGGTAGATACGACGCGATACTTTATAAGCGAATTACAGTACCGCTTAATTCTGTGCTACGTGGGTGGCTCCCATTTTTCGTCCGATATCCAAGACGAGGTCTTAGAGGGGTATGAAGTCGAGAAGAAATCCTTTATGGAGTCAATGGAAGACCTAAAGGCCGTGGCCCGGGGAATGAGAAAAATCGCCGAATCTAAGAACTTAAATAGATTAAACGAGTTCGGGGAGTTGATTCATCAAGGCTGGCTCGCGAAAAAAAGCCTAAGCGATAAGATCTCAAATAAAAACATCGAAAACTTCTATATTACATCTCGGAAGTTTGGCGTTTTAGGAGGTAAATTATTAGGCGCGGGAGGAGGCGGTCATTTGATCCTATTTTCTGATCCCCAACAGAAGTTCCGAGTAATCGAAAAGCTAGAAGAAATTGGGGGAAAAGTAGTAAATTTCCACTTTAATCCTAACGGGTTGGAAGTCTGGCGAATAGAGTAAGCATTAGAATTAAAAATAAATAGATTGTTATTTTAAGTAAATATTCATTCGGATTAAAGAGAAGGATAAGTATATACAAATGGATAGAAAATAATTTTGCAAGAAATTTAAAATAGTTAGCAGTATTTATCTTATCGAAAACCTCTTTAAAGTTTAAAAACATAAAAAGTGAATTATAGTGGAAAGTGAAATCATATCAATTTTAAGCGAATCAATAGCAATGAAGGAAAAGCTAAAGATTCAAGCCCCGTTAATCGAGAAAATCTCAAAAGAAATAATTAATACCTATAATAACGGAGGTAAAGTTATCCTTTTTGGGAACGGGGGCAGCGCGGCGGATGCCCAACATATTGCCGCCGAATTCGTAGGTAAATTCTATAAAAACCGAGAATCATTGCCTGCCTTAGCGTTCCATACCAACACTTCGGTTGTCACCGCCACAGCCAACGATTTTGGGTATGATACCATTTTCGAGCGCCAGGTTTCCGCTTTCGTAGATGAAGGCGATGTAGTTATCGGGATCTCGACTTCTGGAAATTCGCCGAATGTAGTCAAAGGCTTGGAGAAAGCAAAAGGTCTAGGAGGGATAACAGTCGGCTTGACGGGTGCCAAAGAAAATCAAATTGAGAAGATTGCGGATTATTGCATAAAGGTCCCATCTACTGACACACCTCGCATACAAGAAGGGCATATCACCATTGGGCACATTATTTGTTATCTCGTAGAGAAAGAATTATTTACTTAGGTGATGCTAAATGAAGAAAGTAGCCGTAGCAATCCACGCAACGAATAATTTCGATATTAGCTCAGTTTTAGGATTAAAGGGGCTCGATTATATCCATGTTGATGTGATGGATGGTCAATTCGTTAATAATACGATGTTAAATCTCAACATTTTCAAACTACTCCAGGAGCACGTAAAAATCCCGATTATCGCACATTTAATGGTTGCCAATCCCGGGGAGTATATTAAAAAAATTGCAGAGTATTCGGATGGGATATTATTCCATTTTGAGTCGGAGGGAACCCCGCACCCAATTATAAGCCAAATTAAGAATCACAACAAACAAGTGGGTATTGTCGTAAATCCCCCCACATCAATTTCCGAAATAAAGGATTTTTTGGACCAATTAGATTTTGTTCTGGTTATGGGAGTTAACCCCGGCTGGTCGGGACAAAAATTCATCCCCGAAACGATTGGTAAAGTAAATGAATTAGCCCAATTCAAGACAAAGATTAATTTCTTGATAGATGTCGATGGGGGCGTCAATTTAGAAAATGCCCAACATCTTCGAAATGCTGATATCTTAAGCAGTTCCAGCACAATCTTAAAAGCGGAGGACCCAAACGAGGTCATAAAGCAATTAAAAAACGCAAGTTAAAGGCTTATGGGAAGTGGAAAAAGAGCAGTTTTTTTAGATAGGGACGGTGTAATAAATAAGGAAGTAAATTATCTTTCAGAGCCCGATGAATTTGAATTATTGGAGGGCACGGCTGAAGCCCTTAAAATCCTTAAACGGGCAGGATATCTATTAATTGTCATAACGAATCAATCGGGAATAGCCCGAGGATATTTCTCGGTGGAAACGCTAAATGATATCCATACCAAAATGAGAAGGCTCCTAAAAGAGCAAGGCGCATTCATAGACGATATATTTTACTGTCCCCACCATCCGAAGTTCACGGGGGAGTGTCCTTGTAGAAAGCCCAAGCCGGGAATGATACTAGAAGCGCAAAAAAAATATGGTCTCGACTTATCAAGCTCCTTTATGGTGGGAGATAAATTTAGTGATATTAAAGCGGGCATAAATGCGGGATGCAAAACTGTTTTTGTGTTAACGGGTCATGGCTCTGAGGAACATGAAAAAGGGGATCAAATCCATCCCGATTATATTTATGATGACCTCTTGGAATTTGCCAAAAATATAAAATATGAATAAAGATTATAATTCTTAAA
>CAZDJH010000123.1:0-6129 GCA_964505645.1 uncultured archaeon
ATTTTGCTTATCAGTTCCGATAACAATGAAATTAAAAGTAATACCATCAAGAACAATACAAAAGGGATTTGCTTATTAAATAGTGAAAATACTACCATTTCGGGAAATATAATTAATAATAACGATGACGGCATTGTACTAATTCACAGCGATTTAAATGAGATAAGCGTCGGAAATGATATTAAAAACAACCTGGTTTCCGGACTAAATATAATAAATTCAACCGCTAACGTAATTAACGGAAACAGCATTACGAAAAATAAATATGGAATCTATTTAGACAACAGCAATAGCACCACCATAATGAATAATAACATCACTGACAATGATTATTGTATTAAGTTAGCTTTTAGCAATCTGAATGCTATAAGTGGCAATAATAAGATAAACAGCACCTCAAATAATGGAATTTACCTTATAAGGTCGAATAGCAACGAGATTGACGGGAATACTATAATAGATAATAAAGTGGGAATTTATCTCACAAAAAGTAATGATAATGTCATCTCGGGAAATACGGTGAACGATAACGATTACGGCATCATATTAGTACTGAGCAGCTCTAACGAGATAAATAGTACTAATGATATTACTGATAACGCTTATTGCGGGATGAACATAATAAATTCATCAGATAACGAAATTGACGGAAATATCATCACGCAGAATGACTATGGGATCTATTTGAATAACAGCAATAGCATTACCATAAACAATAATGATATAAATGAGAATTACTATGGAATTTTCATAAATAATAGCAACTCCAATAATGAGATTTCCAATAATGACATCAATGATAATACCCATAATGGAATCACTCTTAAGTATGCAAATAATGAAAAAATTACTGATAATACCCTCACCCAAAACGAAAATGGAATTTACATAGAATGTAGCAATTATACCTTGATTTCAGGAAATGATATCAACAATAACGATAACGGGATAATCTTAATAAATAGCAATTTAAATAATATAACAAATAATAATGGCGGGATTTATCAAAACAATTTATTTGGAATTAACCTCACACATTCAAATAACAACAGGATCATTGACAACATAATTGATTCTAATGGGATTGGAGTGGGCGTTTTTAAAAATTCTAAAATCAATCTCGTCAATAACAACGATATTACAAATAACACCGAAATTGGTGTACAGATTTACCAGAGCAGCAATAATACATTTACATTTAACAACATTTTTTCCAATGATTTTTATGGCATTAGAATTAATGACTCCAATTCTCGAGGGAATCTATTTTATGAAAACAATTTTACTGGAAATGAAAGGAATGCATGGGATACGGGAGAGTATAATAAATGGAATACGACGCATATTGGAAATTATTGGGATGATTATGAAGGCAAGGATGTAAATGATGATGGAATCGGTGATACTGGATACGCAGTAAATGCGACAGTTCAAACTGCCGACTTTTGGCACTTGGATCACCTACCAATTTGGTGGGACGCCCCCGTTCTTCTTATTAATAAGCCTCTCGTCAGTGCACTTCTTAATGGGACAATTCCCCATTATAACATCTCTATTTTAGAAGGAGCCCCGAATTGTACTTTATGGTACAAGTTCAATGAAACTGCTGGTCAATTTCCCATATCAGGCAATACCAGCATAAGAACCGGAAGCTTAACAAATTGGACAGATTTAACCACGGATGGCTGGGTTAAAATCCTAATCTTTGCCCAAGATGCCAGAGGCTATATAAATTCTACGTTTGTCATCGTAAATAAAGACGCAAAGAGCCCAACCATAATAATTAATTCGCCCAATCAGTTCCACTTATTTGGAATAGCCACTTTTAACTTTAATATTACTATTATTGAGGGAAATTTAGATGAAACGTGGTATGTTTTAAATGGAAGCAATGATGATCACAGTGAAAAGTTCTTCTTTAACGGTGTGGAGGGAATTAATACGGGAGCAATTAGTTCAAGTATATGGAATCTTTACGGAAATGGGACAGTTACCATTACATTTTACGCAAATGACACCCATGAAAATTTGAATTCTAGCGTCTTAATTGTTAAAAAAGATATTATTGCCCCCCAGATTCACATAAATTTTCCAGCTGGTTTGGATTTATTTAGTGAAATTCCTCCAACTTTTAATATCTCCATTTTCGAACCTAATTTAAACGATACGTGGTATACTATTAATGGAAGCCAAAAAGTATACTTTGCCGGGGGGCATGGTGAGAATATAGAACAACTTCTTAGCTCTATTTGGAATGCATACCAAGATGGGTATATAAACGTTACAATTTACGCAAACGATACGGTGGCTAATTTCAACTTTACAACTATAATCATAAGAAAGGATACGCAGGCGCCAGTAATAACAATTAACTTGCCGCGCCCTATTGAGCCCTCTATAATTGTTCCCCCCAAATACTCAATTTCAATTATTGAACCCCACCTCGACCATATTTGGATTAAAATTGAGGCAGACAATGCCATTATTCCGAAAAATAACACCATCATTTCTAAAGAAGGAAATATAGACTCTACTCTATGGAACGAGATTCTAATAAATATCTCGCTTTATTATACGGGTGAGGTAACATTTACTTTCTACGCAAATGACACTTTAGGACATTTGGGATATTCGGAGGTGAATGTCTCGTTTACAATTTCAAGTATAGGGATTAAAGATTTTACCCCATTGATACCCTTTATTCCTATAGGTATAGGCGCCTTACTATTCATCGGTGTTTGGGTAATTAGAAGGGATAAAATCATGATTTATATTTATCAATGTTATCTTAAGAACGGGGGTGCTTCAAAATTTAAGAAGAATAGTTATCTAATAGATGAGGTATATAATAATAGGATTTTATCTAAAAGATATATTCAAGAAGTAAGTGAGTATCTATTAGATTTTTATATTATATGTACAGCAAAAATAGGGCAAACTTTTAGGCTTGTAGCTAAAGCTTGCTTATCTGATAAAGTTCCATCTGAAACTGATGCGATACGGAAGAACCTCGCAAATATGCCCTATCGTACCTTTATATATCATTCTATCGAAGATATTTTTAAAAACGTTTATAAACTTGACCAGAGGTTAAATAAAGAGTTGCTCTCATTCATAAAGGAACTCAAATCTTTAGAAAAAGATGCATTAAATTCCGATTTGTATTCGCTCTTCGATAGCTTATCAGATTGGGAAAGAATGCCCAAAAATTATTTTACGGGTTTGCCCCTATATTATAAATTAAATGTAATTTATGAAAGTTTAGAACAGCAGGGCAAAGGGCTAAACGGAAAAGGTCCTAAAAAGATAAAAGAACAGGAAAAAGTACTTAATTATCTTGAGAAATTCGAAGAGATTTTTGATGCGGTTCGAGAATCCGTAAAAATCCTTGAAAATGTAAAGTTATATCGTCAGGAGATTTTAGCAATCATCAGCAATCCCGCCCTACCCGCTAAAAAATGGCAAAATGAATTATTAAAATATTACTATAGATTAAAGAGAAGTCGATCGCAAGTAAAAATCAGTAATATTGAAGCTGAGTTCATTGACCGGTTTCACGATTTTGCCCAAAACATCTTAGAAATAATCAAGGAGAACCCGCTCCCTCGAACAGAAATAAAGTATACTACATACGATGAGCATGCTATTTTCGTCTATAATATTAATAATTATGAATGGGCGAAAGAAATTTACGAAAAGATTAAGGAACAAAGGGGGGAAAGACCAGATCTGAAGTCCTTAAAAAAGATTCTTAGAGATGATACTCAACTGAAAAATTATATTGCCTCACTCTTTTAATTCCTATATCTTAAAGTGGAGAAATATAACCTTGGAAAATAAAATAGATAAGTAATTTATGAAATCATTATATCATAAAAAATAGAAAAAAGTTAATAAAATAATAATAAAAAGTGTTAAAGGGAAATACTCTCCACATATTCAACAATATCAGTGTAAATCTTTTCAAATTCCGTGAATTTAAACTCATCAAGGATCTCTGTCGCCCACACATTGGAATAACCAAAATCATAATTTATCTTGTAATTTTGCCCAAATTTTTTCATTAATAAGTAGCAAGTTATTTCCGAGAGGATCTCGTTTTTTTGCTCGGCCTCATCATTTGAATATAAGAGATCCTTTTGTGCGCTAATATGGGCTCCCAGTTGATGGAATAAATCATGTGATGATTCTTGATGAACGGTTATCGTTTGAGTCTCCGCATTATAACTTCCTTTTTCACCTGTAAAGGCTTCTTCGATATCTATATCAGGAAAGTTTTTCTCTACAAATTCAATGGCCCTCTCATATTTAATCTCTACCATTTCCTCAGCCAGACTCTGAGCCTCCTCCTTCTGTTCTATGAAGTCTTCAAACTTGTTAGTTTGGCTGATATCGAATACAGTCCCGACTTTGAACCCTTTGATATTCTCTTGGGCGTCCGTATTAAAGACGGGAACAAAAATCTTGTAGCCATAAGGCTTTGATTTATCAGGGTTCTTTAGTACTTGTGCGCCCATCCGTTTCCAATTTATATAACTATTGATAATTCCTTGAAAATTCTTATCTTTGCGATTTCGTGATTGAGCTAAGACCATCAGATAATTTCTAATAGAATAGCCGTGTCTCTGCTTCATTTCTTTAAACTCTGCGGCCTTTTCGGGATCTTCATCTTCTAATTGTTCGATTTTTTCGTCTAGATTCAAAGCGTCATCCTTTATATTTTCCATATTTGAAGTTTTATCCACGACTTCAATTAGATCCTTTAAGGTTTGCTTCTCGACAAAATCATCAAACTCTTCTTGCAATTGTTCTTTCTCCTCTTCCTTTTTCCGTCGATATTCCTCCTTTTCTTCCCCCGTAAATTCTTTCCATTCCTTCTTTTTCTCTGGTTTATCTTTCTCTTCCTCTTCTTCTTTTCCTTCTTCATCTTTTCCTTTCTCTTCTTGATCTCTTAAGAGGGCTTCTGTTGGTTTCGTATATTTCGCTTGGGGAGTTCCCTGTTCAACAACTTGGGGATATTCTTTCGTATAAATAATTTCACTTGGAGCATATTCTCCCGACCCCGAAACCTCATAGGTTATCTCCTCTTGTTCATTTTCAGCTAACTCTTCAATTTCCCATTTAATAATCGTTTGTCCGTTTTCATCTTTACTTTTAGGTTCTTGTGAACTTTTGTTGTATTCAAATTCACCCGGAATCATATCTATCAATAATAAGTCTTGAAAAATGACATTACTATGATTTTCAACGTTGAGAATTACTTCATATTTACCAAGAGAGCTCAGAGGAATGATTTCCTTGCTAAGCCTTATCTTTCTACGCAAGTGTACGGATTCAATGACCGGTACATCAGGTTTTACCTCTAGAGGGGTAATTTCAGGATATGTATTCCCCGTATAAATCACTTCAGATTCAAAGCGAGCGTCTTTAGGTGGATTTACTGCTTGAATGGGGTAATTTACCAATAATGTATCCTCTGGTTTAAATAAGCCTAAATCTGTGTCTTTTAAATTACGGATTTGAATATTTAAAGATTCATTTTTAGTGTTTATTTGGAACGCATCATATAGTTCTATTTCTTCTCCGTTCAGTATAAAAGTTATATCATTAATATCCGGGGGCCTAAATTCCTCGGTAAAAAATCGATGAGTGACCTCTAATTGATTCAGTGGAGCAGAACCGTTATTTATGACTTTTAAGGAACAATAAACTATAGACTCTGTGTATGTTGGCACTCTAATATCTTTTAATGTCCTTTCCATAATCTCGGGTTCGCGACTATATACAACATCACCTATAAGACTGGAAACAAACAATTCAACATCAGAAATTTCCATCCTTCCGCTGACTAAAGTCTCAATCTCCGGTAAGACTCTAAACTCCACCATCTTAGTAAATGAGGGATATTCACTATATTCATAATTCCAAGCTTCTGAACTCCATTTATCGTTGCCGCCTAATTTTGGAGTTGAACTTGGATCAATTGTTATATAATTCTTCTCAGGATCTTCAGGAGCGTAAAGATTAATGTCTAATAATTCAACACAGAATTCTGTAAGGTTATTAAAGAGAAATTGACAGTCCCAAACCTCTGGTTCCTCATCTCTTTCAATTATATTCACAAAATGG
>CAZDJH010000123.1:6139-6465 GCA_964505645.1 uncultured archaeon
TGAGTATATGCTGCATGATTTTTGATCGAAAGTCCCTTTGATAAAGAAGCCTCACCTATATAATTCACATTCAAGATTCCCGTATTTCGAACTTCAGTTGTCTCAATAAACACAGAAGCTGAAAATTTAAGAATTTCAGTATCACCCGGCATTATATCGGCAATATTCCATAGGATCTGGTCTTTATCATTATATTCCCCTTCTCCCGCCGAGGTTCTAAGAATTAATATATCTTTAAAGGGATCAGGTAATTGCTTTTCTATTTTTATGTCAGTAATAATTCTGTCTGATATATTTTTTACTATGATAGCGAAGTTTATTTTATT
>CAZDJH010000123.1:6475-9718 GCA_964505645.1 uncultured archaeon
CTAAGGCATCTTCCCTATTTTCTACGGAAATTTCTTCTTGCCTAAGCTCGTTCAAGTCTCGTTCAAGATCTTTTAAGTTAAGTAAATCTTCCGCATTGAGGGATGTGTTAATATATTCCTTAACTAGTAATTGAATTTCGGGGTCTTCCCCATTTATAGAGAATGGTTGGGCATAAATATTTTCTTTTTCATTCGTACCCAATTCCCTTACCGTAATTTGTCCAGATTCTAAATCTGTGCCTTCAATATTGCCTAATTCCACTTCAATATCCCATAATCTACTTTTTTCAGAAGGATTTCTAATATTAATATTTCCGTTAAAGTCAAATGAATCAATCTTTAGATTATGGTTTTGAGAGAGTTTGACGTCCTCTTCTATTTGGATTTGATATTTTAAGCATGACTCGTCCTCATAGACTCTTACCTCTTCAATTTCAAATTTCTCGTCATATTGCTTGGATGTATCTTCCTTTTCTAGTTCTTTCTCATCCCAAACCATCTTTTCTTCTTTTTTTCCGAATAATGGCATGTTTCATGTAATATTTTTATTATTTTTATTTATCTAGTTTTTAAGGTTAATTTACATTTATTATTAGAGATAAGATTAGTAAAAAAGATTTTTATTTTTGTATATTTTATAAGGATCATAGGTGTGATTTCAAAGCATAAATACTGTATCCAAAATTATGGAGATCATATAGATAAAGAGGCTTAGATGATACATAGGAAGAGCCTTTAACCCTCCTAAGGCGGTTCTCTTTTTCAAAAGGATAATATTTGCCGTTATAAGAACAATAAATGCAATGATAAAACCAATCAAGGCAATTGTTCCCAACTTAAAGAGCAAGAATAGAATTGAAGTACCAATGTGAACCGCAGTGGAGATTACGATCCATATTATATTGCCCCTTATTCCATAGAGTTCTGTAACCGTTTTCAATCCCTTTGCGTGGTCATTTTTTACATCAACGATATCATTTACCCCTAAATGTGCGAGCGCCCATGGGTACAAGAATAAGATGATTAAGAGAGTTGTAAGATCAAAGTGCCCAAGACAAAGGTACCCCGCAACGGGAAAGAAAGTTAAGTCTGTCCTGCCTAAGAGTTGGGCTACTGGAAATTTTTGATCCCGCTTCTTCAGTTGGTAAAACATTTCCATGGAATACCCATATATCATAAAGAAATAAACATAAAGGTTATGGGGGAATGATAATGTGGCAATTAAGAGCGCGCTAATTATAACGAAGATTCCAAAAATACCAAATGCCTCCTTAATAGAAACTTTTCCAGAGGGTATAGGGCGTTCATCGAAGGGACGCCAATATTTATTTAGGCTCTTATCGTCCGTATCTAATGAATCTATATTTCGATCTACAATATCATTTAAAACCATCCCCCCTTCAAATCCAAATAAGCCAATTAAAATTACCTTAATCAATAGCACCCACGAAAAATAATTATAGTTTTTAAAGGCAAGCAATAAGCCTGTACAAAATAAGAGGGGCCAAACGGGGATAAAATGGGCTCGTGTCAAATCTATGTATGCTTTTAACTTCTCCTTAGCTTCCAATCGTTTTTCTTTCCTCATTTCATTTTTTAAAGTCAACTTATACCATAATAGGATAATAACTTATCTTTAATTAATAAATCCGGGTTTTCAATAAAAGATATATATAGTCCAGTTATTATCTCCAGTATAAAGAATAATCATTCAAATCGCGATCATTTCACTGAAGGTGTGTGCCTTCTCGCATTACAAATGGTAAATTTAGAAAGCCCTTACAAGACAAGTCCGTATCAGAATGGACCCTTGACAAACCCGCCGTCGACTTGTATCGTCGTACCTGTGATGAAGCTGGCCCTTTCCGATGCCAAAAAGGCCACTAAGTTTGCCAGTTCTTCTGGGTCTCCCAGACGCCCCATGGGTATTTGATCGGTCCATGCCCGTTTTACTTCTTCTTCGGATTTATTCATTTGCTTTTTATTGCTCTGGATAATTTCCCTCATACGATTGGTAAGCGTTGGTCCGGGACAGACCACGTTAACGCGGATATCATCCTTCGCATACTCATTTGAAAGTGTTTTAGCGAAGCCTACTACTCCAAGGCGTGTTGTATTTGAGAGCACGAGGTTTTTTAGTGGTTGTTTTACCGATACGGAAGTAATGGCAATGATACTCCCGCCTCCTTGTTGTTGCATAATTGGTACCACAATGCGAGATATATGAACAAATGAGAGTAGGTTCAACTCTAAGGAGTGCTCCCACTCTTCCTTGGTGATCTCGCTAATGGGACATGAGGGGGGACCCCCGGCATTATGCACTAACACGTCAATTCGTCCAAAAACATCCATTGTCTTGGCAATCAAGTTATTTATCCGCACCTCGGAAGATAAATCCGCAACGGTTAATTTAACCTCGTTTTCTTCGCTGATAGAACTTTTGTTCAATATTTCTCGCTTCGCATTCTTTAGATGTTCCTCGGAACGACTACAGATCATTACATTGGCGCCCTCTTGGTAAAGTATCCGGGCAGAAGCTAACCCTAAGCCCTTACTTGAAGCCAAAACCAACGCTACCTTATTTTTAAGACCTAAATCCATTTTAATTCACATTCATAAATAAATAGTTTATATTATAGAAATATTAAGGCTATTTTGATTAAAAATTTGGAAGAATGCAAATATAACACAAGCATCAAGTATATATGTCTCACCCATAATACGTCTATATCTCTTGAAAACTGTTTCTTAAATTCTTCATGTTCTTCTTCCTTATATTCAATTGAGCTTATTATTTTGCTATATTTGACGAATGGACTATTTAATATGCTCTCCATTTGTTCAATAGTTAATGGATCAGAGATGACACCTAAATTCAGCATTTCTTGTTGAATATTTAAAATATTTATAGATTTAAAACCTTTAAATTTAGATTTTAGATCTGATATTACTTTTTTTCTTTCTAAATTTGAAGTATTAATTCCTTCTTTTTCTATTATCTTTTTATCGTGAAATGATGATTCAGGTTCCAAAAGATTATTCTTTAAGTCGTATTGATCATTGGGGTTTAAATAAAATCCATCTAATCTTTCACTTATATTATTATTACCATTAAAGAGAGGATTTATAGTATTTATCTTATCGGTATAGTTAATATTCTGAGAATAACTAGTTTCTTCCTCGGATATATCTAAAGATATTAAATCTTGATAAAAACTATAATATTTTGTCGACAGAAGATTT
>CAZDJH010000124.1:0-9637 GCA_964505645.1 uncultured archaeon
CGTATTTAAATGTCCATGTATGATTCAAATCGCATTTCGGTTTATTAATGGGCTTCCCCTTAGTGCAGTTACAAAACATTTATTAAAACACACAAAAAAGTGGTTAAAATGAAAAAACCGAAGAAAAATTCAAGATATGAAGAGGCAAGAGAATTACGCCACAATAAGGGCCTATCAATCGACGAGCTCACAGCTCACTACAACAAGTCCAAAAGAACGATTTATAGGTGGCTTCGGCGAGCACACCGGGAAGAAAACCTCGATCACCGACCCCCGAAAACGACACGGAGGCGCACTCGAAGGTATCCCCCTGAATGTTTTAAACGTGTTATAAAACTTAAACGAGAAATTCCGCGTAGAAGTACCCCTTTTAATGGTTATATTACCGAGAAAACATTCTCTATTTTTATACTGAGAATTCAATTTTCGTGACAAAAAGTGACATTTTTATAGTACTGATTTACTGACAATAATATAGTACTAATAACAGGAAAATAAGAATAATATAAAAAAAAGAAAAAAATTAAATTTATGTTGTTATCTTTCCATTAGAACCTCGATTTAGTCAAGGTCGCCGTATTTTTCTTCTATTAAATCAATTGCCAAATTCATATCTTCGCTTGTGAGTTTCTTGCGGTCAGCGTGTCGTGTCATCTCTAAGCTTGTTTCCGTTATTAATTCGGCAACCTGCTCTAAGTACTCAATTAAGGCGTCAACGGCGTCTCGTGCAACCATTTCAGCACCATTATTCTTCATTAATTTTCTAATTGGCGACCATGCAAATACTTTTTTTGCCATAATTTTTTCAATCCTCCACTAAAATTTTTAATTCATGTTTGCTAAGGAGCGATTTCCTTAGGTTTTAAAATTTATTTTTGATTTGAAGTTTAATTATTTTTCAATAAACTTCCTTAAATAATAATACTCATTTCAAATATTTAAAGGTTATGGTAAATCCGTCAAAAGTTATAAGTGGGTTAATAAATTTCCAATATTCGTCCGATCGACAAAAATTCGATATCAGCGAAGAAAGACGATAGATATACCTAGCTAAGCGTAGAAAAGAGATTTTTTTTGATTTCCTCTGACATAACTCTATAAATAATAAGTATTTTTCCAATAAATTGATTCTAAAGCGATCATTAGCCAACTCAATCGAATTTGATATCTGGATGGATTTCAAAACGATCGATAAATTAAATAATAAAAAAATGGTGGCGGTAATAAAACTGAATATTATATTAAATATCTGATTTTTGGGGCCAGTTTACTAAGTGAAAACTAACTTAAAGGTGCGGAGTTCAAACTTTTTTATTGGGAAACTTAACCTTCCATTATAATGATAAGTAAATTCTCCCTCAATTTCTCTCTCTAATAAATCAACCAAAAAGACTTTTGAAATGGTTGAAGTTAATGTAGTACTAAAATTTATCATCACATCGCTTGCTTTGCCACAAAACTCATAAACACGTAAAATAATCGTATTATCCCTATCCCATTCATTCTTTTTGAGGGCACTCAAGCGCACATTATCGGGAGATATAGTCAATGCTGGTTCCTGGAATGGACCGAGCGCTTCTAGATTTATCCCCTTAATAGTAGGAATTAGGAGTACAGGATTATTAAACTCCTCTGCTTTGCGAGTTACAAATATGTTCGGGCTTCTGTCCGCATTCTGGAGTGACCCGCCCTTATGGGGTAAGAGCGCATAACGGCAACTCATCGGACCGATCCCGCTATATTCTGGAGCTATATGACCGAATCGCTCCTTGTTTAGATCTCGTTCTAAATTTACCCATGCTTCTGGGGCACTTTCAGGATATCGACATGCCCGTAACAATGTTAACCTCATTTTACCGCTTAATGTATCGAACGCATACTTACCCTCATTCAATATGGCTATTCCCCATTCATTTTGTGGAGTACTTATATCGAAATATTTATGACATATTTTTTCAAATCTCGCCTTATCACAAGGATTTACCGGGTGAACTTTTGATGTGATCGCGCAAGTCATCCCGTCAGCCGTGACTTCCTCGGAATCTATATTGGGCGTATATGCAATCTTTAGCATAGCATCCTTTTGGCGCCAATCGGTATAAAAATTTATAAATATTTCCGGACAATCCTTAAATAAAGTTATCGTTTGTCTTATAGGGCTCTCCCCCAACATCTTCTCTATTTTTATCCTTGAAAAAATGGGTCCACATTCTTCTACCGTGATCTGGAGGTTATTTTCGTGAGAATATTCAAGTGGATGATCCCAATATTCAGGTGTGAGGTTCCACGCATGATACTGCGAGGGTACACGGTCGAGAAATCCAAATATCAAATTTGACTCTGACCCTTTAATCATATTTTTTCCCTTATTAATATTCTCAGATCTCAATCCAATGATCGCCCCATTTTTTCCATCTATCGTTATATTGACATGGTTGTTTGAAATCTGTTCCTTTGAAACGGCGATCTTTTCAGCATTCTTTATTAATGAATCTTCCAGATCATCTACTAATTCAATTCTCGCGGCACTTATACTTAGGGGATCTAATTTAAGAACAGTCCACCATCCCGCGGGTCTTAGATCGATCGAGTCTTCTGGATCGGGCTCCACAGGCTGGCATATATACTTTTTCTGTTCCCCATTGAGGATAGTTAATTTGGCATATTTTGGTTTTTTCGAGCTCTGAACGCTTAATCTCTCTTGAAATATTGTAATTGGGATAAAAACCCGGCATCTCCTCTTCCAACTTAAAGAATTATAAAGAAAGATGTATGTGCTGAATGATTTTAACTCCTCATTTTTGGTACGTGATAGGTTCTTCCCTATTTGCACCTTTAAATGCTCTATTACTTCCTCTTGCTGAACCCAATCTTCCCAGCAGTCATCATATACTTCTGGGATTGAGCTCCCCGGGAGAATATCGTGGAATTGATTTTTTAGGGTAGTTTTCCATAAAAATTCCATATCATCTCTCGGGTACTCATATTCGGAAAGCAAATGATCTAACAAGACTAATAAACTCTCTAAAGATGTCAGTAAATTTTCAAACTTTCGATTATATCGCTTGACCCGCGAATGGTTGGAGAAACAGCCTCTATGGAACTCTAAGTAGAGCTCATCGTCCCAAATCGGAATGTGTTCATCAAAGGTTTCGACCTCCTTAAAAAAACCCTCTACAGTACTCCATTTAAACCAACTTAAAGAAGCTAATTTGTTCGCCTCGGCAACTTCTTTATGGGTCGGTCCGTGACCTCCATCGCTCTGCCCGAAAAAAAATCCCACATGTGGACAAATATCTCCCTTTTTTACATACTTTCCCAATTTCGAGTAATCATCTTTATAATTCCATATCTTTTTCCCATTCTCAGTGAGTAAATGCCTTCCAATCTCATAATCTTCCCATGTTTCTATAACTTGGGCATCGTAATGGAAGTTACAAGTCAGCAATTTGGTCCCATCTGGCGATTTCCACCAAAAGTTAACGAAGGGAAAGTTAGTGTCCTGATTCCAGGTTAATTTTGTGGTCCAGAAATATTTTACACCCGATTTTACCAAGATTTGAGCTAGACCATAATTATAACCAAAAGAATCAAGAAACCACTCGATTGAGGGGAGAATATTAAAATGCTCCTTGTAAAATCTCATTCCATAAAGTCTCTGTCGTATCATAGCCTCTGCTGAGGGCATCATACAATCTGGCTCCACATAAGAGCCTCCAACGAGTTCAATATTTCCGGTGTTCACTTTTTCCTGGATCTTTTCAAACAAAGAAGGGTTATCCTCTTTTATCCATTCCAAAAGGATCGGTTGGCTTAGCGCGAAGTGAAATTGCTTCGGAAAGACTTCGGAATGAAGGATTGCCTTCCTAAATGTAACTTGGGCTTTTTTTCTGGTCTGTTCCTCGCGCCACATCCACGCGATATCAATGTGGGATTGTCCTACTAAGTGAATAGTCAGCTGTTTTGGGTCAATGGTTCCCGAGATGTTATTTTTCCATCTCCGCAGCTTGCGCTTTATTCGAACCTTGCGTCCTCCTTCCAACCATTTTTCCCTTTCCTCCGCATCGTCTTTAATTGGTTCCTCGCATTCAGACACATCAAGTCGCCTATTACCCGAATAATGGCCCTTTCTCTCGGTCAATTGATGCTTTTCCATTTTTATTGTACTATATATTCTATTCTGTTGATAATTTTTAATTAAAATCTAAAAAAATATGCCTTGCACAACTATTTTAATTTATAGAGGTTTTTAGCAAGTTGCCTAAAGTGGGATTTATTTTCTAGTTTATCGATCCATTCCGCTGGAATCTTTGAAATCCCTAAATACGCCCCCAAAAGCCCCCCCACCATAGCGCCCACGGTATCTCTATCCCTACTAATTAAAATAGTCTCTAATAAACATTCTTTGTATGAATTCGGATGTTTTAGAAATGCGAAAATCGAAAATGGCACAGATGTGCAGGCAAATACGTTTGAGCCCAACTCGCGCTCTGCTTGTGAGAAACCAGCGTTCTTTTTTAACAAAGTTTTGACTGACCTTAGTTTTTCCTTATATTTTGATGTTTGCGCAAATTCTATTAATTGGGTTATCAGCTCGATCCTATGGACTTTTACATCGTAGGTATTTGGATCCTTAGGGACTATTATACTCAATAGTTTGGATAATACCGCCGCTCCGTCAATCCCTAAGGGGTGAGTATGGGTTGCAACCGCAGATCTTTTAGCAATGGAGTATATATCATCAGAATCATAGTAAAAGATACCTAAAGGAGCGATTCGCATAGATGCTCCGTTGCCATAGGATCCCTCGCCTCCAAATAAGCTTTGAGCGACCTTATTATACAATTTATTTGTCTTCTCCACCACGGAAAAGATATGAGGGGGCCCCATTCCATAGCCTCTATAGGGCTCTTTCACGTAATTCAGATGAAATTGCTCGCCTAAATCTTGAGTTGTCCACTTATCCTTCGTTAGGGTAATAATTTCAGCGATCCCCAATGCCATTGCGGTGTCATCAGTATATGTTACGGTATCCCTGTTGTCTACTTGTTGTAAGAGGGTTTCCCGTGTGCCGTATCGAAATGCTAACTCGCCTATGGCATCCCCTAACCCGCTCCCTATCATTCCTCCGTAAAGCTTTTCTTTAATTAAATCCACATTCATTCATGCCTCTATCCGCTTTTAAAATATATAAGGCTCCGATATTCAGAAATATAAACCTTAAGATCTTGATAGTCCTTTTTTGAACCCATTATTATTTTATGAGTTGATTCTAGCTAATAAGTCATTCTATTCTTAAATTTATTTAGGATTTCACATTAGCTATTGTATCATTAAATATTTCTTAACTGCTTAAAGTAAGAAACCTTAACTGAGGAATAATGAAAAAAATCGTAAGTATTACGAAAGGGGATGGAGTTGGCCCGGAGGTTGTAAACGAAGGAATTAAGATTCTCAAGACAATTGCTGATTATACAGAATTGGAAATTCATTTCCAAGAAGCTCCCGCGGGGGGTAAAATTTGGAAAGAGTATGGGGATAGCTTACCCGAAAAGTCGTTTGAGACCATTAAAAATTCGGATGCCTTGCTTTTTGGAGCGATTGGACTTCCAAGCTTGCCACAAGGGGCCGCAGAGTCCGCGATCTTACGGATTCGGCAAGGGTTAGATTTATATGTGAATTTACGCCCCATTAAATTATACGAACCGCTTCGAGATCGTTGCCCATTAAAGGACGAGAATATAGGAGATGGGATCGACATCATAATTGTGCGGGAAAATACAGAGGGCCTCTATGCCAATATTGGCGGTATTCTGAAGAACTCCGTAGCAATTAATGAGATGATCTATACTCGGGAAGGCTGCGAACGCATCATTCACTACGCGTTTGAAACTGCCAAGCGGAACAATCATAGCAAGATTACCTCCGTAGATAAGGCAAATATATTAAAACCCAGCCAACTATGGAGAAAAATATTCTCAGAAATTGGGAAAGAGTATAGCGAACTAACTCAAGAAAATCTTTATGTTGATGCTTTTTGTCAGTGGCTCATTCGTACCCCTTATGCTTATGAAACAGTGGTCACAGGAAATCTTTTTGGCGATATTATCAGCGATGAAGGGGCATTCTTAATCGGAAGCTTGGGTATGGCGTCCAGCGGAAATATTCACCCTGGAAAAGTTTCCATGTACGAACCGATTCATGGCTCTGCCCCTGATATTGCCGGAAAAAATATCGCGAACCCCATCGGCGCCATTTTGAGCGTGAAGCTGATGATGGAAGAATCTTTTAAAATGCCCGGGATCGGGGGCGATATCGAACAAGCAGTGGTAAATGCGCTCCGTGAGGGGCGGACCAAAGATATTAAAAGCGAGGGGTTGGATACCCTATCGACTTCAGAAATGGGCTCCCTAATTTCGGAACAATTAGAAGTGCTATTAAAGAAATAAATTCACAATTTAAATCACTTTCTTGAGCGGCTTTTATTAATGTTGATTTAAGTACTAGAAACGAGGGTCGAAATTTTTTTGATAGTTCTTCTCTGTCTCATATTAAAATATACTTTTAATCATAATAAAATAGCCGATATTTAATATTTCGGATGATTTACAAAAATTATTAAAGAAATAAGAATGAGATTATGCTTGGTTTAATGTACAAATCGTACTGAACATTACCTTAAGCTGGTCGAAGATTTCGAAGCGATACTCCTCCCCAATCTTAAAGAAAAGCAAGGAAATCATCTTCTTCTCCAAATATTCGTTGACATCAAACTCTTCCAGTAAATTGGACCAATCTGCTCCAGGGGAAACCCTTATCCCTATCAGTGCCACCTTTCTTTCCTCGAGGGTTTCAATAATATTTATTACGATTTTTTTCCATTCTGGGGAAATATCGCTCTTATTTCGGGCATCAAAAATACAAAAGACACCGTCTGAACCAGCGACATCTATAGATTCGAATGTGAAATTTTGTAGGGTTAGCCCGTTTTCGTATTTAAACGATTCTTTATCTTTTTCAATCATATGATCTTCTATTTCCAAGTCATTTAAGACCGAGTTTAGGATTTGTAATCCCGGGCTCCAATATTGTGATTTTGAAACAAATGAGACCTTGAGCGGCGTTTTTTCTGGGACTATCTGGTCGATTTCATCTAAAATATCTTGCTCGAGGCGCTTTTCCTCTAATTCCTTACTTTTCTTAATATAGTGGTATGAAATTAATCGAAATCTGAAAAAGAATTCTTTAGTATATTGAATTTAGAGAGGTTATATGGTATTGATTGGCGAGCTGAGGTGGAGAAATAGATAACTATTTAAATTTTATTTGTTATCATTACAAAAATGAGGATAAGAGAGTTTTTTTGTTTTTTTAATGATCTTGGGGATTTTCTAGATGCACTTCTCACGGATATCTTCAATATTAACTGTACTATTCGTGATTTTTTTATTATCCGAGAGCCGATATACTGCGGTAGTAGGAAGATTGAACTTGGGGATAATCGCGTTTATTTTTCCTTTACTTTGTGGGTTAGTATTAGTTTCTTGGTAAACAATCCGCCAGAGCGTATAGAAGGGCTTGCGTCAAACCTCAAGGAACATAAGTTTTTTACAGACAAGAGCAAGCGTAATTTTATATGTTCCCGAGAGGATCTCGCTGCCCAATTAGATGAAGATTACAAGCTGAAAAAGGCCTATTATTTTGATGGCTTTATTCCGCTGGTAAAGTATTGCAATGGGCACGGTCTTATTAACCTTAAGGCGCTTGACCATCGCGTAAGAGAAGAAGTTATAGGAATATTAAACCTTTAGAATCCATTAGATTGTTGTGTTAAGGTAGTTGAGCATAACTTTCAATTGGTTGAATATTTCAAATCGGTATTCACCTCCAATTTTGAAAAATAATACCGAAACCATCTTCTCTTCTAAGTGTTCGTTTATATTAAACTCTTCCAATAGACTAGACCAATCTGCCGCTTTAGATACTCGAATCCCAATTAGTAATACTTTTTTGCCATTTAGAACATTAATAATATCTATTACGATTTTTCTCCATTCTGAAGGTATTAAATCAATATTTCTATCATCAAAAATTATCAACACCCCATCCGAACCTTTAACATCTATCGATTCATAGGAAAAGTTTTTTATTTTGACACCGATCTCATAATTAAAAATATGCTTACCCTTTTCCGAGATTTCATTTTTTATTTTATAATTTTTCATAATAAAGTTCATAATTTGTAGACCTGGAGACCAATATTGATTTTTAGTAATAAAAGAGATATTTAGCTCGGATTTTTTTTTCATTATTTCTTCGATTTCGCTTAAAACATCCTTTTTCAGCCTTTCTTCTTCTAAATCTTTACTTTTCATTATGTAGTGATATGAGATCAATCTAAATGCATCTTGTATGTTCTCTCCAGTAAGTGCGCTTGTTTCAATATATGATATATTTTTTAAACCTTTTTTTGATAAAGTGTTTGTTTTTTCCACACTTTCTTGATAAGTAATTTTTCTTTCTTCCTTTAGATCTGATTTATTTCCTACAACAATTACAGGTATTTGTTCTATTTCTAATGCTGAACCAATTTGATTAACCCATTCTACCACATTATCAAAAGTTTTTCTATTCGTGAGGTCGAATACAATAAAAGCTGCTTGTGAGCCCACATAGTATGTTTTAAAAAATCTTTGAAAAAATTTTTGCCCTCCAATATCCCAGATAGAGAACTTCACCTCGTTTCCCAAAAAGTCGATACTATGCGAGAGGATGTTCAAACCGATGGTCGCCCTGTAATCGTGAGAAAATGTATTTTCTACGAATCTGCGCACAATACTGGTCTTCCCAACCTCGTGATCGCCTACAATAATAAACTTAAATCGATATTTGCCGCCAGTATCTAAATGCATTTGATAGATTTGATTTTCCAGCCTTTCATCCCGTTCTACTTCATACTCAAAGTTTGGAATGCTCAATTGAACCACATCATCTGGTTTCGCATTCAAGATGCGCTCCACTTTTTCGGCGAGAAAATACGCATACGGAGACACTTTGTCGATAGAAGCCATAGGATCGATTACTAAGCTTACAGTATTCCCTTTACTTATGGTAATGAACAAGAGGCGATGGTTTTCTGTGTCGAAATTTGCCGTGCCGAACTGCTTAAACGCAAATTCATCACGAATCCGTTCCAGAACGGGATTAATGATGGACGTCAATACAGAGACGATCTCCATATCAATTTCTTGTCGAGTATCCCCGGCAATAATGAGACCATTGCTATCGGAAACTATTATGGCAACGACATCCTGATTGACCTCAAAAAAGTTCGATGCGAGCTCCTTGAAAAGCCCTTTTATATTTCTACCAGACATTTGAATAAACCACTTTTTCCTCTCGAAGTTATTATATCTTTTTCAATACATTCAAATTAATTATTATTTTTATTCTTATTTTATTATATGTATTATATAGTTTGATTTGAAAATAAAATACATTTAATAACAAAAAAAGAAAAGTTTTTTATGTCAAAAATTTGTATAATATGCCATATGGAAATTATAGAAAATATAGATTCCTATGAGGAGTGTCCAAACGGACATACCGTTCATACCGATTGCTTGAAAGAGTGGCT
>CAZDJH010000125.1:0-9619 GCA_964505645.1 uncultured archaeon
TTTGGAGACCGGGATTTACCAAGAGAGGAACGAATAAAAAACTTATTAAAATCTAATCCCCAAGATGAGTTTAACATTGACCATATAGAATTTGATCCCCCAAAAAGGGCAAAAGTCCACGACTCTATTATCTGTGATAACTGCAACGAACCGACTATGAGCACACGTATAAAGCCCCATCGCGGAAAAGACTTATGTATTCCGTGTTTTGATCTTATCGCAAAAAAGGAAAATTAAATAAAGATATCACTTATTCTAAATTAATCCATTTCAAATACTCTAAGGTGAGAAAAAGTGGCAAAATGGGAATGTACGGCTTGCGGGTACATCTACGATGAAGAAAAAGAAGGAACCCCCTTTAAAGATTTACCCGATGATTGGACGTGTCCGATATGCGGTGTAGGTAAGGACATGTTCGAAAAACTTTAAAAGTATTATTTATATTCAAATTCTTTTTTCTTTTTTACCTTTTTATTCTAAGCACTAATTCGCTATAGTTAGGTTTTCATAATATTTATAAATATACAAGATTTATTTCTTCTTAAAATTGTATTAAAATCTATATTACAATAATATCTAAAAATTAAATTTATAATACAAACAACAATGACAGAAAAAGAAAAGGTCGTAAAAACCGAATACACAAAGAAGGACATCATAGGATACTCGTTCGCCGGAATCGCTGATACAATGTCGTATCAAATGTTCTCATTTTATATTTTTAACTATTATATCGCCGTTATGCAATTGGAATTAATACCGGTTGTGATAGGATTTATTATCTGGACGATGTGGAACGCTATTAACGACCCACTTTTAGGGGCTATATCAGATAAATCGACTTCAAAATGGGGTCGACGAAAGCCTTTTATTATCGGGGGGCTTATCCCTTTAATATTTTTAAATGTATTGATATGGACAGCCTTTGGTACCAATATAATGAAATATCTTTATTTTCTTGTTATTATCCTACTTTTTGATACTTTTTATACGATGTATTCACTGAATCAGACAAGCTTATTTCCAGAAATGTTCCAAAATCTAGAAACAAGAGCAAAGGCAAATAACTATGTCCAAATATTTAATGTGTTTGGTTTAATTTTTGCTACCCTTATCCCAACATTATTCGTACCCGAAGCAGTTGAACCAGGTACAGAGGGTTCATATATTTTAGGTTCAATTATAATGGCCGTTCTAACAGCAGTCTTTGGATTTATATTTATTAAATTCGGATTGAAGGAGAGGGTTGAATATGCTGAAGATCCTTTGAAAGCCCCTAATTTTATCGATTCAGTCAAATTTACATTCAATAATAAGCCTTTTAGGACTTATGTTCTAACGAATTTAGCTGTGTGGTATGTTTTTGGCTTAGTTCCCATAATAAATCCATATTATGTTAGATATATTTTATCACCTCCAGATGGGTTTTTGGGCTTGCCTTCGGGTTTTATACCGTCTATCTACTTAGCTGTTTTGTTTATCTCGGCCATTGTCTTTATGATACCTTGGAGTATGATCTTTGCAAAATTAGGGCCACGAAAAGCAGAAATGATTGCATTAGGTTCCATAATATTAACAATGATATCTCTACTTATCTTCTTGAATCCTTATCTTGCAATCATCAGTTATATTCTTGTAGGTTTTGGCTTTGCGGGTATTATGTTCGGCAGAGATATGATGATGTCTACTATAATTGATACTGATGAGTTAAAAGTTGGAGTGAGGCGAGAAGCAGCCTATTATGGTGTAAACGGATTAATAATTCGGTTGTCCACGATTGGAGTGTATATTTCAATTGCTATCGTTTTCTCAGGCATCGGATGGGGGGTAATTTATGATCCAAGTATTTACACACCTGATTCGAATATGGGGATCATTCTACTCATGTATGTCTTTCCTGCTATCGTATTAGTATTTGGCATTCTTTCTCTTATACGATTTCCCGTTACAAAGGAGAGATATGATGAGATCCAACTAGATCTAGATAATGTCCATGAAGATAAAGCGGCTCAAGTTGACATTGAAAAATATAAAGATATATTTTAGCTTAATGTATTTTTAGTTTTTAAAAATCTAAATTTTTATCCTCTTTTTTTTGGGTTGTTATATTTATAATATCGGTATTAATGCTATCAATTAAAAAATAAAAAGATTTTAATTGCTTCTAGTATAAAATTCCATAATTAAAACATTATAATTAAAAAAATAAAAGTTGATCTCATGGAAAAAAAACCTGAACCGAAAGTTGAGTTTCTACCCTATGAACCAAGGATGCAACCAGGCGAGCCGGGAAAGTTGAATTACAAACGGGCTGCAATTATATCCCTTGCCTTTTTCACGGTTCTTTTGGCTTGGTCTTACTTTAATTTTAAAGTTCCGAAAATTCTGGAAGCCGAATTGATAAACCTCGGATTAGTGTATGGAATAGAGTTGATAGTGGGTATAATAATGGCCCTAGATAACATTGTCGCGGTTATCCTCCAGCCATTTTTTGGTGATTTAAGTGATCGTACAAAGAGCCGGTTTGGTCGCAGAATGCCCTTTATAATTATAGGAACCCTTTCTGCGGCGTTCTTCTTTTCATTGATCCCATTGATTCGTATGATTGTGGGATTAATTCTCATCATTTTGCTTTTTGATGTAGCAATGTCCATCTACAGGTCTGCGTCGATTGCAATTTTACCCGATTATACAGATGCCAAGGTCTATTCAAAGGCAAGCGCCTTGCAACAATTTATAGCAAATATGGGTGGATTAATCGGATTTTCTATCCCTTTAATCCTTCACAGTAGCATTTTCCCGAGTGATTATATCGCGGACTTTTTCGCGTTTTTTACGGTTTCTGTAATAATGGTTGTATTATTGATCGTTCAAAATTTATTTATTAAAGAAACTCCAACGGGCGACAGCTTTCTTAAGATCTCCGAAAAAAGGTTGGATGTCGATCCCTCTACTTTTAAGGCTGTGGAAATTGAGAAAGGAACAACCTTAGATAAACCGATGCCCCGTAAGAAATTTAGTTCCTATGGGGAAGCTATCAATATCATGAAAGAGGATCGTAATTTTGCCTATTTCTTAGGAACGGTTATCTTTATGTATTTAGCATTTGCCTCTGTGGAAACCTTCTTCTCCCTTTTCTGCCAGAATTATTTAGGAATAGAAGAAGATGCTGCCAGTACTTTATTTCTATTCTATTCTGGGCCTATGATTGCCGTAGCCTTTTTTGTAGGGTTGCTAGGACAGAATAAAAAGATTGGAAGGAAAAACGCCGTTAAAATCTTTCTCACATGGCTTCTTATTTCTCTAATCGTAATGAGCATCATCGTTTTTTCCCTGTATCAAAACCATAATCAAACACTTATGATTATTATGTTGATAATGGTTGCGGTACCATGGATGGGATTTATCGTTAACAGCTTCCCGATATTGTGGGAACTGGCACCAGAAGGCGATGTGGGTATTTATACAGGCATATACTATACATTCAATCAATCTGCATATGCTTTAGCTCCCGTTTTATTCGGAGGGCTTTTGTCTATTTTCGCGATTCCCCTTCAAGACGGATTAAATTACATTATCATGTTTCCTTTCATTCTGATTTGTGCTCTAATCGCATACCTTTTATTCTTTAAGGTGAAGGGTGGAGAAGCGCCTGAAGAAGACTAACATTTTTCTTTTTATATCTTTTTTTTTTAATACATTTTCTTAGCCCTTGCAACTTTCCCTTTTTAATACTAAACTCAAATCACATAGTAGGAAACCTAACCCCAGCCCATCCCCGCTCAGATTCCGGTAGATTTCATAATTATGCCTCGGTTAATTTATTTAACCTTTCAGCAGCTCCCGAGTATGCAAAACCCCAAATTATAGCCGTAGTAATAAGAAGAATTCCTTGCATTACTTCTGAAAATTGCCCAGAAATCATTGCCATCATATTTAGAATTAATCCAATCGAAAAAAACAAAGATTTTACATCTTTATTTTCCCTCCAATTATAGAGAAATAATATAATATTTGAAATATAAATAATAGAGGAGATTATTGGGTATAGCTTCAAATCTGGGTCAAAAAAGTAGATATCCAAGAAAGGGACAAAGAGATAGAGGATGCAAAAAACGGCAGATGCGATAACCATAATAATTCTTACGGGGACCGAAATTTCAAATATAGTAAGAATAAAGAACAATAAAACCATTTGGGGTAATATTCCTATGATTAATAACACATTCTCGATTTCAGCATAAATATCAAATAACAATTCTGAGGAGAGAAACCAAATAAAAAACCCGAGTCCCGTGACGAAGAAAAATATCACCATATAGACTGTTAATTGGTTTTTAAGTTCAAAATAGGTTTTTAACAACACGATACTAATTAGAATGCACGTGATACTTATAATTAACAATCCTAAGCAATTTTCACATGTCATTTGTGTTTTACCATAATGATTTTAATTTTGTTAATTTATTATCAAAATAATCCTTAAACTTTGGAGTAAACTTGTTAAATTGTGAAGTCTCACCTTTAAAATCGGTGATCTCACTGTCAAATCTTTGAATAAACATGCGTTCCAATTCCTTTAAATGACTACCAATTAATTTTTCTTTAAGTCTTTTTGAACTTTTGGCGATAAAAAAGAGTTCACGAGGTTTATTAATAAGGAAATGGAAGTTGGAATCGCCCAGATTAAGAGAATTTATATATTTATTTTTAGAATCGCCCATTTCGGACGAAAAGTGTTGAATTGCAGAGAAAAACCCTCCGATTAACTGAGAATTCAATTTTCCCCGCGGAGAATAGCTGAAAAGAGGTATCCCATCAAATGTTATTATCCAAAATTCGTTAATTAAGTCCATTTTTACTAAGCCACACACCTCTTGATTAGGAAAAGACTTTTAAGAATGCTCGATAAGTCCTTATTGAAATCATTACAAAGACTTACGAATTTAAGTATGAAATATACTATTTAAACTTGTTTTTTCAATTTATTTTCTCTAACTACTACATCTTTTAAAAAAAAACAATTAAAAAGTCTTACTTTAATAAGTTATTAATTATTAAAAAAAAGGTATGTTTCCTCATTAGTTCTATAAATCATAATATATAGCAAGGCAGTATGAGGCATAGATTTTTAACCTTTCATTACTTACATAATCAATAGTAGGATGAAATTTATTTATTATTAGTTCTATATAATTCTAAATCGTTCGAATTATTGCCATAAAAATGGTTAGTATAGAACCCAAGTTTGAGATTGATGAAAAAGGACGGGTACTCTGCCTAAATCATACTAATTATGAATTTTTTAAAGACCCCGATATAAAACGATCCCAAGAACAACTTCTCGAAAAACAACTAACATGTAAAACTTGTGAACATTACCGTAACAATAATTGCTATTTTTCCAAGTTGAGAATTGATCAAATCGAATATAAAAGGGTTAAGAAGAAAAAGGGTTATGTTTGTAAGTTATGCGGCAATAAAATCGATAGGATGCTTACAATCATTTACAAAAAGTATTATAAAGAAAAGTATAATGTTAATTTTCCCTTAATTTGCTGTGCGTGTTATGATGCATTGAGAAAGGATAAATATGTGGAGAGTAATAAGTTTCGCTCGAATATCTTCTTATATAATGCACTATATGCAGTTTATTCGTTAGTTTCAATTCTCTTATTTTTATTAATTTACCAAATCGGGATTTTTTATCTTATTATCTTTATAATCCCTGTTATATACCTTTTCCTCCTCAACATGAAAAAGCGAAAGGCTTTAAAGGATGGGATGCGATATTATCAAGATTTTTTTTCAAAATCTTCAAATGAGGAAACAAACCAATAAACATTTGGCTCTTCGTTTTATACCTTTTTAGATTTATTCTCGTCCAAAGAAATTAAAGCAAAGCGAAAGTTGGATACGAGATATGTTGTATAGACTAACCATTCCAATAAATAGTTAGAAATTATGAAAACCTTGTTAGTTATTACGCTATAAACGAAGGCAAAAAGGAAGATTATTGTTACCACCGCAGAAACTCCACTTAAAATTAATCTTTCAGCGTTGTCCTCTTTAGTTATCGTATACGTGTAGAATAATCCTGAATAGAATAAAAAGCCTCCGAAAAAGTACATATATGCTACGACCCCATGGATTCTATGTAAATTTAAGGGGAAAAACCCCACCAAAAAGCTTCCTAATGATTGAATGGAGGCAACGGTATATAGGAATAGCAATAAGTCCACGTTTCTGGTTTTATAATAAAAAGAATTTATAAAAGAATAATGGAAAAGGAGAATGAATGGGCTCGCCGCACTAAACCCGATGAAGAAAAAGACGTTTGAGCCGTTTGGTCCGACACTTAAGTGGCTTATCCAGTTATGGAAGATATTAAATGAGGGGTCTTCGATATTATATAAAATGAGCGCAATGAAGATAGATGAGCTGAGTATCGAATACCCAATGAAACCAAAGTAAGGAGCGGGAAGTTTATCAAAGAGATTTTTATACAAACCGAAAGGACGTTCCAATAATGCTTCTTCCAATTCCTTTTTTATATTTCTCATTGTTTCCATGTATTTTATTAAGAAGAGACTTTTAGAATAGCCCTATTATTTGATAATATTTAATATATAATAGGTTTTTTCAAATACAGTTGACATTTTTCCTTCTCTTTTGTCATCTCTCTTTTAAAAAGATGTAAATTAATCGATAGTTTGAAATTATATATGTTATATATACTAACCATTCTACAAATTTTTTTTCTCGATAGGGATAAAATAACGTCGAATAATAGAAAACCGCGCCAAAAAATACATAGGTCCAAAAAAACCATGTACTTTTCTCAATGTAAGTGGAAAAACTCCCGCAAAAAACTTTTTTAATAGGTTTTATAAGTTATCCCATTCTTTAAATCCTCGAAAAATTGTTTAGATCAATAAATTCTAATATATTTGATGATATTAGGCATAAAATTAAGATTATTAAATAGAGGATACCAGTTTAAACCCGTTTTCCTCTGATTTAAAGAAAGATCAAATTGGTAAAAGAATATTTGGTCAGCCAAGCTTTCCGGCCCAACCGCGAACTTTTTTTCTCATTAATTCTTGTTTTGTTATGATTTGCTGCATTTCATTGGTAGATTTAGATTTTAAGCCCTCGATCTCAGGTGTAAAATCATAATAAATGAAATGATTCTTGCACACTCTTGAAATAAGACTTTCGGGAATTTCTTTGGGTTTATGGAAAAATTCCTGATATTGAGATTCCCAAGTCTTTAAAAAACCAGAAATATCCCCGTAATGCTCAAAGATCGGCAAGACTCCCAAACCATTCGGTGTTGTTACCGCAACATTCGCGTATTGGAGTGAAAATCTATTTCCGTTGAAAGAAATCGCTGTACCACCCTCTTTATTCACCCTTTCAAGCATATTAATATCCGTAATAGAATCTCCTAAAGATATCATATCGGAAATAGGAACACGGGTCCTCTCGGAAATGTCCTCAACAGCTTTTTCCTTCCGTTCCCCGCCTCTGACTTTAATCTCATTCATGGCTTTCACATAATCGGAAGACTCCCCCTTCCAAAAAAAGGCGTTAAGGTCTTCTATAACTGAAACAAGGTTTTTTCCGTTTGAGAGGTATTTTGTAAAAATCTGCTTAACAAGGGTATCTACATTTTCCTTTATATTTGTAGTCTCCTTTTTAAGGTGGGTAATAGGGAACTCCGTACAATATACATGGTCTCTTGGGATCTTTAATACCTTGGTAACTTGATATGCGAACTGAGTGTAGCTCGTTGAAATAACAAATACCTCCCACTCTTTCTTTATTAGTGCCATTAGTTCCGTTATTCCTGGAAGAAGTCCTAAGTTATCTCGCGCCTTCTTTATAAGTCCTTCATTTGTAAAACATGCAACGTACATAGGTGCCATAATACGCAAAGTATCTCCGGGCTGATATTCCGGAATCCCCAATTTCTCCTTAACTCCTGGAGTATCAATTAAGTAATCATCATATTTGGAAACCATAAAGAAAAATTCCCCCATATCATACTCTTGTAGTCCTAATTCTGATTTATGCCCTAACATAGATCCGATTTCCGCAGCGAAGTCTAATAAAGAAATTGGCCCCTCTAAATCCCAGCAACATACTTTTTTTTTCATATATATTCACGAATAAAAGATTGTTATATTGAGTTTTTATTCTCCCCTAATTAATATGCCTATTAAAGATTTGATAAAAGGAATGGTTAAGCTACTTTTCAAAATATTTATAAGAACCGCAAACAAAATAAATATGGCGTTCATAAATAAGTTTTTATAGAAAATTTAATATAAATATATGTATTAAGACCTTTTACTTATTCATAAGAAATTCACATATCATAATACCTAATTATGACAACCAAAGACGATGAAAAGGTAGATGTCTCAATTAGTCTAAGTAAAGATATCGTCTCTCAGTTAGAAAAAGAGATGAAAAAACATAGAAAAAAAGATAAATCACAATACATTGAAAACTTTCTCAGGAAGACATATAAACCCCAGAAAAAGACTAAAGTTACTGTGACGCTCGAGCAGAGTTTAGTGAATATAATTGACCGAGAAGTGGAAAAGCGTAATTATTCAAGTCGTTCTAATGCTATCGAGGTTTTATTGAATTCATTTATACCGAAAATAGATAGCGCTCTATTTCTTATTTCTAAGACTAGGGTCCCGTTTGACTTGAAGTTTGAACTGCCAATCATCCTTAATGAATTGAAGAATCTACTGCGCCAAGGGATAAACAAGATCATTATTAGTTATAATGAAGCCAATGACGAGTTTTATGGAAGGTTACGGGGTAAAATACAAGAATTAAACCAGCAATATACTAATGCAAATATCATTATTGATTATTCCCATGTTTACCATGGAAATGGTACTTCTATTACGAATATGTTTAATTCTTCGCGCCTCAGCGCCAATCCCCTTATGATTATCCACGGAACAGTCTTACGGGGATTGGAACATAATAAAATTAATTATCAATCCGTCTATAATTACCATAAAAATAATAATGGGGAATTGACTATGGTATTAGGTGATTTAAGTTTTTATGATCCCACCTTGAGAGCTCCTGGCGGAGACCTTCCCAATGATAACGAGAAATTGAAAACCCAAAGCCACGTGCTCTTAAGGGGCGAACGAGTCCATGCTATACAGAAGTTTGATGGAAATACGAACCCAGATGATATATCGGGGAGGGAAAAGCAAATATTTAATTCTTCTCTGGTTGATTTGGGAATTTACGTAATAGACCCTTCTATTATTCCATTAATCGAATCACAAATAAAAAATAACCCCGAGCACTATGCCAGCTTTACTCAGAGGCACCCCGAACACTCAGATAGCCCCAGTATTATAGAGAAGTTAATTCGTGATGGACATCGAGTTATTGGATATCCATATTCTGGATATTGGAATCATTTTAGGCGCTTAGGTCCAGGATAAATAACTTGTACGGAAAAAAGCTGTTAATCTTTTGAGTTTTGAGTTTTGGAACCCTTTCAAAAATAATTACGTGCAATATTATCACGATACACTAGGAAAGCCTAACCATATTATTTTCATTGACCATC
>CAZDJH010000126.1:0-9585 GCA_964505645.1 uncultured archaeon
AAGAAAAAAGGAATCTATATTTTAAAAAGAAATGAAACTTAATTATTCTTCAGCAACAGTGCTGACTACATCGGGAAGCGAACTTGATTCTACAGGCGCTGCATCCCTCGGTTTACGAAGATAATAGAATATTGCAGTCATCACAGAGAATATTCCAGTTAAGATCGCTAATAATCCATCTAACCCTCCTATCAACTCATAGAATGGCAAAATTGCCTTGAGAAGGCCCTCTAACGATTGATCAAATAAACTTCCGAGGATTGGGATTATCAAAGTAAAAGCCGTTGATATCTTAACGATGGTTGTTTTTACTACATTTATAGGAGTCGGAATAGTGTCAATTAATTTATCTTTATAATAGATTTCAACCCGTGCGTCTGGAATATCGCCGTCTTCTAAGGGGGTAATTAGGAAAAGAACATGATCATATTCTTCTTCCGCATCAAGATGCCCTATGGACGGCATACATACGCAACCAGGAATAATCGGTTTCACCTCAATTGTGGGCACATCCTCTTCGATCTCCATTGTAACTCCCGTTGCAGCTCTTGCTACCTTTTTTGAGACCATTTTTAACGATTCATATATTTCTTCTGTTGAGATAATGACTGCCATTTTGTTCAATTTCATAGGATTCATCCTCTCCTTATAGAATACAGTAGTTTTTCGTTCAATTCTTTTCTTCTGTGGTTTCATCATTGATCGTTCTGGTACTGGGCGGGGTAGTCCACCTCCTGGAGGGGAGAAAACAGAGCCATCTTCCGCGGGTATCACCTCCATATCTTCCTTTTCTACCTCTTCTGGGGTAATATCCTCAATAATTTCCTTTTTGTCTTTTCCTTTCTTTTTTTTTTGTCTTGGTGTTTTGACCCTATTAATTATATCGGGTTCATATTCTATTTTTTTTGTTAAAAATTCTGCCCCAATGGTCTTTTTGGATTCTTCATGGAAAACACCACTAACATAACGTTCAAGAATAGATGTTTTTCCTACATAAGGTAATCCTGCTAACACTACCTTAAATACCATTTCCCGCTTTATTTTTTCATTTTTTGATCTTTCATTTATCATAATATTAGATAATCTTTTAAATGCAAGATCGATGTTGCTTCCAGTCTTTGCTGACGTAATAATAATATCTTCTATATTATATTGTGCCTTAAAATTATCTATATCTTCTTCTTTTATCCCCCATTCTTCTTGTTTAATTAAATCTGATTTATTAGCAATAAGAATCACTTTAGCAGTGGTATTTTCGATAACGAATTCCGTGATACTCCTAAAAGATTCATTATAAAACGTGTCAGGGTTAGATAAATCAAATACAATTAGAACTCCGCTTGTTCCTTTGAGAAAACCATTCCAAAGCGCATTAAAGTCTCCTGGAGGGTCCCAAATCTGCAATTTTATATCCATAATTAGTTTAAACCTCAAATAGTAATTCGAATGTTTAATGATAATAAGTTATTACTTAATTATGAGTTAAATAATCTTAATATAATTTAAAGATTATTAAAAGTATTAAGAAACTGAAAAAAAATAAGATAAGGATTAATCTAACCTCAGAAATAAATTAAAATATTCTCAAACATTAAAAATAGATGTTATTATTATTGCTTCTATTAAGGTAGATTAAGTTGAAAAAAGCGTCAACGATTTATCAAATAAAAGAGGAAGATTATGAGCGATTTCCCGAGCAAAACCACTGTATTTATCGGTCGTTATATGACCCAGAATTTCAGCATTATCATAAAACCTTGAGGACGGGAATGGAAGACTTAGTCGATTCAGGAAAGGAAGGATACTCAAGAGTCGATTTAGCATTAGCCGCGGCATCTTGGACCATTAATAAGCATATGCCATTTGCCTACCAAAAGGTTGCAAAACATTCCCCTCAAGATTATATCCCCCTTCAGATTAAAGAACGCCCGCCTGAAAATAGACCTCCTCAAGAATTATCGATGGTAGTGAAGAGAGCGGCTCGATTTTTCGGTGCTTCTTTAGTAGGAATTACCAAGCTGGATCCTAAATGGGTTTATAAAACCCAAGTTGAGCTTTATTCCACGTCAATTCAAGAGAAACAAGATCAAAAGTTTCCAGAATTGATCCTTCCCGAGGATATAACCCATGCAATTGTCATGATCATCGAGATGGATCCCGATGGGATTAGTTGTGCTCCAACTTTTTTAGAATTTGCTTCTGCGGGATTGGGATATTCAAAAATGAGTGTCTTGATCGCATGTCTGGCACAGTTTATTAGAAATTTGGGTTACAAGGCGCTCCCCTGTGCAAACGATACCGCCCTTAGTATTCCACTAGCGATTGATGCTGGGTTAGGTGCATTGGGACGTATCGGGACTTTAATCACAAAGGAGTATGGGCCGAGAATTAGAATTTGCAAGGTTCTGACTAATATGCCCTTGAAGGAAGATTATCCAGATACAGATTTTATCAATAAAGTCAACAACAAGTGTCTCAACTGTAGAAAATGCGCTGAAGTTTGCGATTATGATGCTATAAGTTTTGATCCGAATCCTAATTATTCAGTAAAATCAGAGTCGAACAATCCAGGCATAAAAAAGTGGTATGTAGATGTCGAGAAGTGCTATAAGGGATGGGTTGATTATAGTTCTGATTGTGCTAAGTGTATTAAGGCGTGCCCGTTTAGTAAAGTTTCCAATGACTTAAACCCAGAGGAATTTTGGAAACGTTAAGGGAATATCCTATTCAATTAGAAAGTCTAACATATACTCGGTAAAAAAAGTTTTTATAGGATGATATCTAATTGAAAGTAATTATAATTGAAATAAATAGAAAAATCAATAAGGTATAAAATGTTACTCCAACCTATTACCGCTATGACAGAATTAGAGTTATTAGGAATAATCCTCCTTTTGATTGTTTGGTTTATTATAAACCTACTCGTTTCCACGTTCTTTCTAAAATTGGCATTAGGAATCGTTGATGCAAGGAAAACAGATTTCTCGGATGTCTTGGTTACTTCTTTAATTATAACCCTACTTTCAATGATACTTTTCGTTAATCTACTTTTAATAATAATAGGACTGTTAATTATTTGGTATCTAATTAGTAAAAGACATAACATTAGTTATTTAATGGCGATTATTGTATCGATATTGGCCATCATTATCGCTGTTATTGTGCTTATCATTATTGGTATTTTAATAGGTGTGATATTGGGGATTACTGTCCCACTAGCTTTAATAGCATTTTAATCTAAACCCACATCAAGAAAAAGGCTCCATAAAGACGCCTACAAAAAGGCAAAACAGATGTTCGAGCTCAAGACGGCACTTCTCCAATCGGCACGGGATAAGGCGGTGGAAATCCATAAGTCCTTCAAGAAGTTTAAGGGAAAGACCTCCGAAATCCATCTAAGAAAATGCTGTATGCGGTTCGATGAGCGTTCCTTTAAGTTCAGTAAGACAGATCACACATTTCAATTACTAAAAACTAAGTTATTAATTACCTTAAAAAAAAATGACTGGGAAAACTAAACGGTTCATTGTTCAACTCGGCTGTGGTACAGATCAGCATGGTCATGAAATGGATTGCACGCAAGCGGCGAAAAAGGCCATCAAAAATGCAATCTCAAATAATTGTCTTACAGGCTTAATAGAGATATGTAATTTAACGAGCCCGAAAGAGTTATTGGGGATAAAGGTTCATGTAAAAATTGGGGCTCCGTTCCCAGATAACATTAATAAAGAAAAAGTCTTAAAGGCAATCCCGTTTGGAGAAAAATCAATAGAAGTAGTGAAAGGTGGTTTGGTTGCCACGGGAGTCCAAATTAAAGAATTGGGAGATACTTCAAATGAAATGATAATGTGTAATGCTGCTGTCACGGTTTCTATAGAGGGTAAATAAATTCGAGTTTTTCTATTCCAAATATTTTAAGATTATTTTTTTTCCTTCTTCCTTTTTACCATTAATAATATTTTAAGAAAAAAAATAAGGTAAAAATGTAATCAGTAATAAAAAAATTAAAAGAGATTTGAAAATATATGAAAAATTAAATGACTTTATCTTGTTCTTCTGGCTCACCGAACTTCTCGATGAATTTTGGATCGTTGACTTGAAGTATTCTGCGTTGTACTTTCCCGATGAGGTTTTTGGGCACTTCATCGATTATTTCCACCTCATACGGACGTTTATAATGTGTCATGTTCTTTTCGGCCCATGCTTTTATCTTTTCGGGTGTTAAGTTGGAGTCGGGTCGCAATTCTATCCATGCCTTCACTGCTTCGCCCCATTCATCATGTGGGATTCCGGCAACTGCTGCTTCTGAGATTCCCTCGTGCTTCATGAGGAGTTCCTCTACTTCCTTTGGATAAACACTATAACCCTTATATTTTATTAATTGCTTTTTTCTGTCTCTGAGCTCAACGGTCCCATCCTCGTTCATGAAGCCAATGTCCCCTGTCAATAACCACAATGCACCATTGTATTCTCTGATGGTTTCTGCGGTAGCTTGGGGTTTATTGAGGTATTCAAGCATTACTTGCGGTCCGTGGACGCATAATTCTCCGGTGTGTTCTTCCCCGAAATTTGTATCATCTGGGTTCCCCATACAAATTGGGCCAGCTTCCCAATCATCTGCTGGCCAGATACCCCATCCTGTGCCCGGAAAAGGCATTCCAATTACTCCGATCGGGCTTTCACCAAATAAGTTCCCTCCACTAACCACAGGAGTTGACTCTGTTAATCCGTATCCTTCCACAATTCTTCCTCCCGTATTTTCTACGAATGCATCTCTAACCGGCCTATGGAGAGGACCTGCTCCTGAAACGCATAATTTAAGCTTACCCATCACTCCCGGATACTTTTCCTTTATTCCTTCAAAGTCGGCTAATCGTTTGAATAAAACCTCGGCTCCCGCGTAAATTAATCCCTCTGGGGAAGGTAATTCTTCGATCGTTTCTAATAATTCATCCGTACTGGGAGGTCTTGGAAAGAGCATTATCCATCCACCTAGAGAAACCGTCGCGTTCATCACAACCGTATGTGCGAAGCTGTGAAAGAGTGGTAAAACCCCTACGCTCCCTAATCCAGGTTGTTCTCCCCCTAGCCATGTCTTACATTGGATTGCGTTGGATACGGCATTAAAATGTGTAAGCACTGCTGCTTTTGGTAATCCCGTTGTCCCGCCGGTCATAATATATGTCACCGGTTGGGTTTTCACGTCCATACTTACCTGTGGTACATTTGGTTCGGTCTCGAGAAGATCCATAAATTCAATCGCACCGGGATAATCAACGCTACCCTTTGGAATCTTACCAAGCAATTTTCCTAACACCTTCTTGAACCCCAAACCGTGCGCTAAATCAGCGACATTTGTATATATTAATGTTTCTATATCTGTTTTATCTATGATCGGTTCAATGAAATCTTCATATAACGCATCAAGTACGATTAAGACCTTCGGCTTAATTATATCTAATTGATGAAGGATCTCTAATGACTGATAGGTTGGGTTAATTCCAGACGCTATTGCACCGATTCGAGTAATTGCGTAATATCCAACAATATACTGGATTGAATTGGGCAAGTGCATTGCGACAACATCCCCCTTCTTGACACCTAAATCACGCAAGGCTGTTGCAAAACGCTTGACGTAGTCGTGGAACTCGTTGTAAGTCACCCATGTCTCTAAGAACCATAAGAAGTTTTGATTCCCGTATTTTACCACTGTTTCATCGAGCATCTCGTTGATTGTTTTTTCCGGAAAAGTAATATTCTTAGGAACTCCTTCCGGCCACCACTTTTGAAACCACCGTTTATTTGGATCTATTTGATAATCGTCATCTTTTTTTATAGGCATTTTTGAATCACTAAGTTGTAAAAATTTCTAATTAATATTATGAACTCATTAAATTTTAAATTAATTATTCTGAAAAATTTTAACCGCATCGATAATCCATAAAGTGAGCCGTTCAGAAGGAAATTTATTACAAAAAAAGGAAAAAATTGTCGAGACCGTCCGTTGTCGGTCCCTCAAGAGGAGATTTGTGAATGTCAACAAATGTCCAGATTTTTAGCAACGGTTTCAAGAGCAGAGAGAATAGATTCAATTATTAAAAAAGCAAAGAAAAGAAAAATGAAAAAATAAAAAAAAAGAGTATTAAGAGTGAAATTAGTACATCATTTTCCTACGCTTAAGCATCGTGATAATCACGGTCGCTACTCCGAATGGGGCAATTAATGCCGATAATATGATTATTGCCAAAATCCCTTCTTCTGGTGGAAAGACCATGAATACATTAAAGGTTGGGTCGTGAATTATTGCCTGGCCGCTGCTATTAAACTCTGGATAGCACACCGCGTATGCCATGACATTAAAGTCCACCTGAACGGCAATTTCAGACGCATATGCTTGACTGCTTGTTCCGCTGGAGTCTTGGAAAGTGTCCCTGCGGTTCATCTCCCCTTCCCATAATCCGAGGGGGATTATACTTGTATTCGCGTTATAGTGAGTACCGTTTAGATAATAACCAGGTCCGGTGATATTGACGAACTCCAATTTATCTTGGAAAGGTCCGCCAATATAATCGCCTATAGAAAGCGTCTCGTTCCCGTCCTTGAAATCGTTTTTCGCGCTGTCCAAATAATTACCCTGTACGGGGTCGATGTCTGCAGCCAATTTAAACCGGAGCGCCGTTGAGATGTAAATCACGGCTAAGTCCAGATTTCCGGGGAGCGTTGAATCCCATTCTCCGAAATGCTGATCGAGTTTTACTGGTGCATTTACATACCGATCTGAGTGTACATTGGGTTCGAACGTGAATCCGAGGTATATATTATCAAGTGTATAGCTTTCAGATTGGTTATATGTGTCAATTCCGATTCCCACGGGGATGGGAGCTACACTTACCTCCGTAATATTGAAGCCCCAGCTGATCGATTTTCCATCGGCAGCAACTTCTGGTGCGAGATATTTATATAACGATGCGTTTTGTAAATAGAGCCGATGCGTAACTTCGCTAGTGGTGGGCACTTGCACATATGTACCATTGACCTTAATGGGATCACCGTTTGAGTCCGTAACATTTGAATACTCCACAGATAAGTTGTTATCTTCGTTGGTGTCATTATACAAGAACACGCCCGTCAGATGGTGACTAAAGAGAAAGAATTCAATGTCTAAGCCCTTAAAGAGCTCCCCCATGCTCGGCGTACCACCGCCTCCTCCGAGGTTTGAGAGCATATTCCCGACCACCCCGAGGTCGATGTTAATGTGGAAGGTCTTAACCCACAATTGGAACAGATCAAAGGTGAATTCGGTCCATGTTTGGGTCTTATCGATAGTGATATTGCCGCTGGTCAAATATTTCACGTAGGGGTCATCCCTCTGCTGCGCGATGGTGGTAATTTCGGATATTTGAGGCTGAGTTAAATTTAACCCTCCGGAAGTTTTCCATTCCTTCGTTATACTAATTGAAGGATTGGGATCAATCGACATTTTTTGCCATGTAATCGGGTTAAGTACAAATAACTCATCGCCGGTAAAGATCTCGTTAATGTGGATGAAAAAATAGCTGATAAGTTGGATCCCTTGGGAAATTTGTTGCCGGGAGAGAGTTTCCATATCAAAAGAAAACGATTTTACGAAAGTAATCATTTTCCATAGTAAATCAACGAAGGAGCGGTCGTTATCCCATATAATTAAGGTAACGCCGGCACCTCTCTCATAAGTCAATTTAGCACTTCCGTCCTTGGTGACCTTACAATATACATTGTCGGTACTGTTCACGCCCGACACATTATAATCTTTGGGAAGGTAATGGGTGGAATCACCACTTAATTGGATTGTTGTGTTGTATGTCTTTTTTGTAGTCGCGTTAAAGACCCACACCCCGGGCATTTTCTGGCTCATATTTAGGTTTTCATAGACGTCAGTAAACAGCATCATAAACACTTGCCCTAAAACTTGACCCCCTGGTCCATATCCGCCCAAGGCAGAGCCAAAACCGCCAAAGACGTTTTGCATCGAAAAGGCCCCCAAGCCGCCTTGTTGGATCTCATCGACGTCCACGAGGGGCTTATCATATGCTGCCGCCATGGAGGGCATCGCGATTGTTGACACGAGTATAAGCGTAAGAACTATTGTAGATTTGGTTTTCATTAGTAAAACCTTGGTATAATTTTTTTAATAAATTTTAACCTTATGAATAACAATTTAATCACTCCTTTTAAATATTAATGTTCTATTAGAGTAGAATCTTTGAATAAATGACCAGAAAAAGTTAATCGCTTATTTTTAACGGGATATTTGGAATTTCGATTAAACAATATAAAATAAAAATATTTCTTAACTAAGGTATCAACCTCGAAACTCAGTATATTGTAAAAATATCTTGATTAATTCAAAAAATCCTTATCCTTGAGATATAAAGTTTTTATAGATATCTGCTTAAAAAATAGGAAAGAGATTACAATCCAAGATAATAAAAACTCTATCCGCCTTCTTCTTCAACCAGTATGAATGTAAGTAAAAATATTATTATAAAAACAAGTGCCGCGGTAATTAGGCTAATTGATTCAATTATTTGAGCAATAAGAAAATAACTCAATACATTAGACCCCATAAATATCGCCGCCAAGAGGTAGCCGAGGATGTGCCCCGAGTACTTACCCGATTCCTCCTTGCTGGTAAAGAGATTAATAATGCCGACTACCGTTACGATTATAAATCCCGACCAGTAAAACAAAATAATGAGTTCTATCTCAAGATACGCCAAAAAGAGAAAAAAGATAAACAATATGAACTCAACATATTTGACATACGATACTTCTTTGCTTGCGCTTGGGGATGTGAATATATCCTCGTATTCGCTGACCCCTTTATTTTCATACATGAAAAACACCGACCCTATTGCGAGCGATGTGCATAGGCAATAGGAAAAGATATAAATATGTTCTATAAAGTAGAGCCATATCCCCGTGAATAGAAACGTAAATAAGGAGATATATTGGGGGATAATGGAGATTGTACAAAATAACGCTAAAATCACAGCGAGCCCAATTAGTAGTTTCGTGATGAAGGGTATTCCACCCTCGGAAAAATCGTGCTCCTGGGTCGAGACGTGCCAGGCCATGGACATAAAGCTCAGCACGCAGATGACGGGGGTGAGTAGGGGGAACACAAAAATAAATAATACGACTAACGCAATCATTCCGTAAAAAATCTTTAATCGTAAGGGGATAATGGAGGTCACCCGGTCCATGGCATCGATAGTATTGGCCACCCGTTCCTTTAGGAGAGAGATAAAGTAGAACCACGAAACGCTAAAAGTAAGGGGACAGAGGAGCTTTAACACCAAGAATTCCGCAAGGGCGTTATCCGAGTACCATAGATTGAAATCGCCCAAGAAAAAGATTATAAAAACCACCACCGGGATCGCGAAAATGGAAGCCAAAACGATAAGTCGCGATATATACAATCCTTTATATGTGCGAGCCATTTAAACCATCCAATTTTTATACATTTTAAGTTATAAAATAGTAATTGATTCGGCTAATTTTACAAAAGAAGGATCATTTATAAAATCTTTCAACGGAGCGGTA
>CAZDJH010000127.1:0-9564 GCA_964505645.1 uncultured archaeon
TTTTTACCGGTTCCTTTTTCAATTTTTTTGATCAACCTTTTTTTTCAAAAATTTCAAATAAGATAAGGTAGCTATTTTGCTTATAAATGTTCGGTTTTTCTAAGATCGTTCGGGGAATCCTTTCTTCCATTGAAGATCCTTCATAAATAATCGAAGAAGACCAAAGGTCGTTCGATGATGGAGGGGGGAAAAAATTTCTGCATGTCACCCCCTCAAAATTTGTATTTATGCCAGGTTTGCAAAAGAACAATACTCTGAATTTATTTCCTTAAAGTATTGAGGCTTTTTTCTTAGGCAAGATTACGAACATTCAACTTGACTTATCGATGTTAGTATGGATTGTTTAACTAGCTTATCAAAAGTGATAGAGAGTATGGCAAGCATTTAAAAACAAGCAGTCCTTTAGATTAGTAATTTACTATGCGATTCATGACCCCTAAAGGGGTGAGTTTTCTCGCATTAAAAATAATAAAAGCATGCTGTATTTTTTTAATTTAAAGCGTGAAGTGAAAATGAGAGAGATTTTAAAACTATGCAGCTGAGTTTAGAAAAAGAGATTGGATCAATGTGGGGGTTGATTAGGTTGTGTTCAATTTAGCGGGACTTGGAGGGAGTTTTGACCATCTTCATGAGGGACATAAGATTCTAATTCAAACGGCACTAACAGTGTCAAGGAGTGTGGTAATCGGGTTAACTACTGGTAATTTATTAAAAGATAAGAAATTTAGTTCAAAAATCCAAGATTATCAAACCCGAAAAAAAAACCTATTAGAATATTTAGAAAGTACGGATAAACGGGAAAGAGTCACCATTATCAAACTAAATGAACCATATGGCCCCCCCGTTAATGAGAAAAGATATGAGGCTCTGGTTGTGAGCCAGGAAACCTATAAGACTGGCTTGAAAATGAATGAAATAAGGAAAAAAAAGGGATATCCTCCCCTCATATTGGTCGTTATTCCGCTAATAAAGGATGAACAGAATAAAAAGCTCAGTTCGACAACTATACGTAGAAATTTATAGAGGTTCTATGCAAATACATTATATCTCGAAAGAAAGGCCCCAAAACCCCTTTAAAAAACTTTTTTAGATAGAGAAGATTTTACACATTGAGTTACATTATTCAGTGATCGGTTATGGGCTATTGGTTACAGGGTCGCTCGAGACGTTCTCAAAGAATTACTACCCCTAAATTCGGTTTTATCACCTTTTTCTTTATTCCGCCAAGGGAACGCTAAGTCTTTTAAAGATTGGTTTCTCTTGGCTGCGGATTCGATTTATAGTAGATTTTTTTATTTATTAATGAAAATACCTAAAATAATACCTTTATTTGATGGAAGGCTAGGGTAGAGAAAATCTACTAAAAGATATACCCAATTAATTCAAAAGGTTTAAATAAAACAATAATTTAGAAAGAATATAGCAATTTATAATAAAAATAATTTCTTCCTATGACGATTAAACTTAAAAAACAGACAATTGATGTCCTAGAAGCTCTAAAAGCTAAATCTTCTGAGAAAGTGGTTGCCTCAGAATTCGCTGAAGAATTAGGGATAGATTACATCGTGTTGATGTCCGCGATTAATGAACTGGATGAACATAATCTTGGCGGATTTAAGGAAAAGCAGATCAATCAGGTATCATTGAACGAGGAGGGGCAAGAATACCTCAGAAAGGGCCTTCCAGAACGGCAATTACTCCAAATATTATTGGATAATAATCTTAAGGAAATTGCCATGAAAGAGTTACTGCATCGTGCGGGTTTAGAAAAGAATCTCTTCTATATAGGGATTTCAAACATGAAAAAAAACCGATGGATAGCGCAGAGTAGTGCTACCGGTGAAAATAAAATCTTTCTTATCGAGGAAGAATTTCCCCAGACCGAGCTCGAATCGTTTTTGCAGACGTTCGATGAAAAACCCGCGCTTGACTATGGAGACCTTTCGAAAGAAGAAAAAAAGAATATCAATACTCTTAATAAGCGAAAGTTAATAGAGAAAAAGAAGAGGACCCGGAGAATACTCTATCTTACCAAAAAAGGAGAGGATATTGAATTATCACAAATTGATGAACTGGCATACGTGAGCAAGTTGACTTCGGAAATGATCATTTCGGGCTCTTGGAAAGAGAAAGAACTCAAACCGTTTGACGTGAACAAACCCGGGCCATTACTCAAGGGGGGAAAGATGCATCCAATGATAACGCTCATTAATGAAATTCGTCAGATATTTCTCTCCATGGGCTTCACTGAAATACGCGGTCCGATTATTGAAAGTGCTTTCTTCAACTTTGATGCCTTATTTCAGCCCCAAGATCATCCCGCCAGAGAGCTTCACGATACATTTTATTTGGATAACCCTAAGATCGCCAGATTACCCGAACGAGACCGCGTAGAAGCGTTGAAAAAGACACACGAAAATGGAGGTAACTCGGGTTCAACGGGCTGGGGATATCAATGGGACGAGAATGTTGCAAAACAAACCTTATTACGAACCCATACCACAGCAACCACCATCAGAAGGTTAGCACAATATTACAGAAATAACGATAAAACGCCTATTAAAGTATTTTCTATTGATAGAGTTTTTAGAAACGAGAAGGTGGATAAATCGCACCTTGCCGAATTCACTCAAATTGAAGGGATTGTAATCGATGAGAGGGTCACGTTATGTGATCTGATTGGTGTTATTTCCGAATTCTATAAAAAAATAGGATTTGAAAAAATTATTACACGACCGGGTTTCTTTCCGTACACAGAACCCAGTATGGAAATATCTGTGTATTACGACAAGTTAGAGGAATGGCTGGAGATGGGAGGTTCCGGAATTTTCAGACCGGAAGTGACCTATCCTTGGGGGATAAAAAACCCAACGAGGGTATTGGCGTGGGGCTTGGGTCTTGAACGTTTAGCAATGTTAAAATTTGAGAGGGAAGATATTAGAGACTTGTATATCAATCCAATTAAATGGCTTAGAGAGGAATCGTACTAAAAAGGAGGAATGCAAAAAATGCCGACTTTAGAATTAAAATTAGACCGATTAGAGAAATTAGTAGGAAAAAAGCTTGATTTCAATGAGTTAGAATACGATCTGCAGTGGATTAGTTTAGATTTAGAGAATATAGACCAAGAAGAACAGACCATAAAGGTAGAATATAATCCAAATAGACCTGACTTTGCCAGTCCAGAAGGCATCGCCAGGGCATTAAAGGGATATTACGAACTGGAGTTGGGTGTTCCCCAATATGAGATCCAATCCGGAGAGGTGGTTGTAAATGTAAACCCAGAAGTAAATAGGGTTAGACCTTATATTGTTTGCGCAGTAATAAGAGATATTGATTTGGATGAAGCGCAAGTAGCCACGCTCATGAATATCCAAGAGCATCTCCATTGGGCGGTGGGACGAGACAGAAAAAAGGTAGCTATCGGAGTCCATGACATCGACCAAATAACACCGCCATTTCGATATACCGCCGAGAAACCAGAAGATGTGAGTTTTATACCCTTACATGGTGATGGAGATCCCATGGATTTAAGTGAAATTCTAAAATATCATGAGAAGGGTATTGAGTATGCCCATATATTAGAGGGAAAAGAAGTGTACCCCATTATATTTGATAAGAATGATCAAGTCCTTTCCTTTCCCCCGGTAATTAACGGTGTAATTACCACCGTTACAGACAAAACCGAAAATCTATTTATAGATATGACGGGAACCGATTTTGAAGCCATTAATTTAGCTTTAAACATTTTAACGACCACATTGGCAGATATGGGCGCAAAAATAGAAAGCGTTTTGGTAAAATATGAAGATAGGGAAGATATAACTACCCCCAACCTAAAACCGAGGGAATGGGAGGTCTCTATTGATTATATTAATGATTATGTTGGACTGAATTTATCTGCGGATGATATGGTTAAATGTTTTGAGAAAGTACGGATGAATGCCAAAAAGACAAATAATTCTGATACTTTAAATATTGAAGTACCGGCGTTTCGAGGGGATATTATGCACCCAGTGGACTTTTCTGAGGAATGCGCGATTGGATATGGATATAATAATTTAGAAAAAACCATACGTGGTGGAGGGATCGGAAAATATCACCCCATTCATCAACTTGGAAATAAAGCGCGAAAAATTATGATTGGGGCGGGCTATCTTGAGGTATTAAACTTTATATTAACTAATAAAGCGAAACATTATGAGTTTATGCGCGAAGAGCGACCCAAATCGGAACGGGTCCAAATTAAAAATCCCGTATCCAAACTTTATAATACCACGCGAACCACCCTTCTACATAAATTAATGGAGACACTCCAATTCAATCGCTCGGAGGAAAAGCCCATTAGGATTTTTGAAGTGGGAGATGTGATTTTATTGGACAGCGAAGAAGAGACCGGCGCAAGGAGGGACCTTCACTTAGCCGCCGCAGCCTACCATGAAGATGCCGACTTCACGGAAATCCGCTCCACCTTGGATTTCATTATGAGGGCATTGGGATATGAAGATCAATTTGAGATCGTCCCCAAAACTAATCCGAAGTTTATAACAGGAAGAAATGGAGATATTATATGGAATGGAATTAAGGTCGGAGAAATTGGAGAGATATATCCTGAAATATTGATAAATTTCAAATTAGAATTTCCGGTTGCCGCCTTGGAAATTAACCTGCAGCATTTTCTATAGCTTTAGATTTAATATATATTTTAAAAGATATAAATAAGGAATCCCTATGAAAAAGGATGAAGAACATCAGAAACAATTAAAGGAATTACGGAAACATATCCACGACATCGATGATGATATATTAGAGCTTCTGGGTGAACGCGGTAAAACCGTTATTGAAATCGGTAAAGTCAAGCAAAAGTTGGGGTTAGATGTGTTTCAACCCGAACGGGAAGAAAAGGTCATTGAAAAGGTCTTTCAAAGGGCTAAAGTATTCCCTAAAGAGAGCATTGAAGCCATATGGAGGGAAATTATAAGTGCCAGTAAGGTTATCCAGGGCTCAATTGATAAGATAGGGTTTTTAGGGCCAAAAGGCACTTTTACTCACCAGGCGGCGTTAGAATTCTTTCCTAAAGCGGGTTCAAAATTCATTCCAAGAAAGAGCATTATTGAAATTTTCGAAAATGTGGAAAAAGGAATAATGGAGTATGGGGTTATCCCGATTGAGAATAGTTTGCAAGGTACCGTAAGAGAAACCTTAGATCTGCTAATTGAAAAAAATCTCATGATTTACGGGGAACTTGAACTTAGGATCGTCCAGAATCTCATAACCATTCCAGGTGCTGATATCGAGCATATCCAGAGAGTCTACTCCCATCCTCAAGCCTTTGGGCAAGCGAGGTCTTGGCTAAAGGCAAATTTACCGGGTGCAGAAATTATTAATACCAATTCCACAGCCGAAGCTATTAAAATTGTGCGGGAACGTAATCAAAAAGAAAATGCCGCGATGGGAACTAAATTTGCTTGTGATGTATATGGATTAAAGGTATTGAGTTCGCATATTGAAGATCATCCCTCAAACTATACTCGATTTTTAGTTATTTCCACTCAACAAAACGAATTGCGGAATGAAAATGTTAAAACATCGATCGTATACGTGACAAAGCATAAGCCGGGAGCTTTATACAGAGTATTGGAGCTCTTCGCAAAAGCAAACATAAATTTACTTAAAATAGAGTCGAGACCACGGAGAAAGGGGAGATGGGAATATATCTTCTTAATGGATTTTGTGGGCGATAAGTCGGATTCAAAAGTCCAAGAAGTTTTAAATAAAATGGAAAAAAATGTAATTTGGTATAAGGTCTTGGGAACATATCCCATATATCAGTCTTAATGCCTTATTTTAATTTGCTTGATTCTTATTTGCTTGATTCTTATTTGCTTGATTCTTATTTGAAGTTCCTTTCTTCATTTTTACTTCAAAATATCTAAAGGTTTTCCTTCCATATAGGGCGGAATATTTATCCCATATAACATCAATAAAGTAGGGGCAAAATCATAATAAGATATTTGACCGAGGAATTTTTTCTGAATATTTTTCCCATATGCCATAAAAATCCCCTTATCCGAATGGTTGTATGAATTAGAGCGGTTTGTTCTAAAATAAGAAGATTTTACGCTTAAAAGGTATTTTTCTTTTAATTTTATGATTAAATCGGGCATGGTATCGGCACGATATTCAAATATTTGATCAATATATTTCGAATGAAAAAGTTCTTGCTTTATTAATTCTCTTTTGTCAGACTGATCTTTATCGAGAAACACACCACCATAATTTGAATAAAAGTGAACAAATTTTAGATCTTTAGAACCCTTAGCTGACTTGCTCTTGGTGAGTTCTCGGCCAAACATCCGTTTGAAGATCTCTTTTACCTTATTGTGAAAAAAAACGGTGTCAAAATACTTTGGATTCAAATACCCGAAGAATTTAATCATAATACTCAAGAGTTTGGAAATAAAATCATTAGTATTCACATTTCTTCCTTTCGATTCTAAAAAGCGCCGAATATTGAACTCCTTATGGTAAAGCTTTAGGCCGTGATCACTTATAATAAATATATTATCAATATCCGAACGCTCCAATAGAATTCCTATAAAATCATCAATTACTGCATAGGATTTATAAATTTCCTTTTTAGTTTTTATTGTAGAAAGATAAGGATGATGAGTAATACAATCCGGGACACGAATAACAAACGAAAGTAAGTTAAAATCATTATTTAATTTGCTCAAAAAGAGTTGCTTTTTAATTTCAAATGCTTTCAATATTTTAGGGATTGTATTTCCATCAATTATCCAATTACTATCCAACTGTGATAATAATGTATTAGGGTACACCATCCTTTCATTAAGAACAGGAGATAACATTCCCGTAATCATTTCCCCATTTATTTTCCAGGCGGGATAGGTTGCAGGGATATTTAAACAAAAAGGCTTTATCCCATCCAAGGAAAATATGCTAGAATCTTTCCAGTGTGATGATGAGAACACACCGAAGGAGTGATGGAAGAAAGTACATTTATTTAATTCCCTAACTTTCAATCCCGAAAATAAGCAAGGCCATGAGGGAACCGTGACAGGGGGGTTTGAGACTTTAAGCTCGGCAGAAGTCCCTTTCCTAATAATCTTCTTAAAGTTACTTAGTTTACCTTGTTTTAGGAGGGGTATAATTTGCCTAAAACAACCCCCATCAATTCCAATGATAATATTTTTTATTTCAATCGCACCTTCGATTCTATTTAGTAATCAGTACTTAATAAACAAAAGAAGCTAAAGAAAAAATAATTTCCCATGATTTTTTTAATATTCAAATAAGAAATGAAATATCAAGTTATTAGTCTATGTATAGAGGTTCAAGAATCTCTATGTTGAAAATATAAGACGGCTAATGATATAGACAACAAGGCTAATAAGATCCCATATCTTAAATAAACTAAAATTTTGAAGAAAAGGATATTTGTAAAGGGAAAATATTCAAAAAAGTCGCTCACATCATAATGGGCAAAAGCAACCCCCAAAACCGAGAGTAGTCCAAGTATAACCCATACATTATTTTTTAAAAAAGAGAGAAGATCGCTTTCTAAAGAAATATAAGGGATAAAAAGTAAGAGTAAGAAGGGAATAAAGAGAATTAGGTCAGTAAAACGAGCAAAGGTGCTGAAAATTAGGTAGGATAGCGAAAATAATCCTATTTTTATTTCAAGATTTATATCCTTTCTATAAATTAAGATTATAGTAGTCATGGATAAAATGGATATTGAAAGAATTGTAATTATTGATTGCCAAGAATCCGGAATGATTAACCACTTAAAGGTATATAAAAGCTTTAACGTATTAATATAATCGTTATATCCGAAAACTCCGTTAAAGAGGAAATCAAGAATAAGTTGGGGGAAAATAATGAATAGAATATTCAATAAGAAAAACAACGAAATGAGAATAATATAATTGTATAAGTTTTGCTGTTTAAACATATCTTTTATGTTTATCTCACTAAATATATAAATTAATACAATAAAAATTAAAAATGGCGATATGCTGATAACTATATCGAAAAGGAGAAAAATTAAGACCCTCTCTTTGATGCTTTTCTCGTGTGTATTTTCCCTATCTTGGATATGTCTTCGCAAGATAAATAGTAAAATGAAGCAAACCAAAAATTTGGTTTGATTCCAAAAAAACTGGAGGTAAATACTCCATCCATTGGAAATTATGATTAAGAATAAGAGTTTATAGGATACCTTTGAAATACCCTTAAGCTGTAGGATTCTATCAAATTCAAGTATCATCAATATGCCAAAGACATAATTGAGAGCAAACCAAATAAAATTTGCGGTTAGTGGCGGTAATAGAGAGAGGGAAAAAGAAAAAATTGTTGGTAAAAAGGGCGTGTAATAAAACAGATCAACTTGATAGAGGTTTGTTGGATCTATTAAAATTTGCCTGCCCGCTGCGTAAAATACTCTAAAATCCAGTTTAAATCCCCCATAGAAGAAGATAAGATAGAGTAAACTCCAACATACTATTGAAATAATTGGAATTGCAAGATATGCTTTTTTTTTAAAATTTTCCTTAAATGTTTTCATATAAATCATATAGAAAGTTCTTAGCTTAAATTGTGTATTTCGTAATTAATGTTGATATATATAATTTTAGTTGGGTAGATATCGATTCTTTCTCCTATATACGGTATATTAATCCTTTCTTTTGGAATTTTTAAGTATCTATCTTTAATTTAAAATGCATTAATTCCAAAAGACAACTTTATAAAAGTAAGAATTCACATTTACAAAATGGGAAAGATTTTAAGAAAGTAGTAGAAAGATAAAGAGCGAATGAAATAATTCAAAAAATAATTTTAAAAAGTTTAAATGATTTTATAATTTACCATTATTGGGCGAGAAACCCTCATAATATTTAAATGGAATAGAGCAATATTAAAAATGATGAATGATAAAAATGATGAATGATAACCGAGTTCATCACCAACCGTAGGGACTACGGGGGTTAGCGTTTGGAGAGGATGTAAGACTGATGGTATATCAGCAATCCCCGATGATTTACGAATCCATCGCCCTTTAGGGCATGGTAGTTCAATAAATCCGAATGGAAATATAATTATTTAACTTACTTAAAACCTAGTTGACATGGAAATTTTAATATTTATTCCCACTTACAACGAAGAAAACAATATAGGTAAGTTAATAGATCAAATACAGGATATACAAATTGAAAATGATATTCTGATTGTGGATGATGAGAGTACGGATGAAACGATAAACATCATTAAAAAAAAGCAACAAGAATACGATAACGTTCATTTAATTATAAGAAAGGGAAAAAAAGGAAGGGGTTTGGCAGGAAGGACGGCTTTTAAGTACTTTTCAAAATCAAGTTACGATCTATTAATAGAAATGGACGCAGACCTCTCACATGATCCCAGATTCATCTCACGTTTTCTAAAATATTTTCCGAAGTATGATGTTGTTATCGGATCGAGATTAATTGAACACGGAAACCAAGAAGGGCGCTCGATTTTCAGAAGATTTATAACAATCAT
>CAZDJH010000128.1:0-9532 GCA_964505645.1 uncultured archaeon
AGATATAACCTCGACGGCGCTAAATAAATTAATCTCATTTTTAATTAAATATATCTCAAAAGGTCTCAATATTTCAATCAACTCCTCAATCCAGACCTCAGGATCACCATCGGGAAAGAGGAGATTCAAGAATTTTTGTCTTATTAAATGTCCTAATTGAACAATCGAATGGATTTTTCGTTCATCTACAGCATGAGTTCGCAAAGAATCTTCGAGAGCATCCAACCTATCTAGTAGTCGTAAAGGATAAGAAAAACTAATATAATCATCCATTAGAAATGCTTTATATGGTTTCAGCTGCTCTAAAAGAAAATGTAAACATCGTATAAACTTAGAAAATTGGTCAAACTCGAAAAGAGATTGTTTAATTTTCCTGCCCAACCCAAGAATGCCTTGAATCTCCTTTTGTTTCAACCCGCAATGCTGTAAACACTCCCGAATAGCATTCATTTTTTTTAGAAGCGTGAAGGGAATATTGAGATCAATTCCTCGATTATTTAATAATCTCTTAAAAGGTTTTAATAGGTCTGCAAAAGCCTCTAATTGACTGGAAAACTCTCGATAAGCTTTAATAACCGAAGGTGCAAAAACTTCTGTTTCTTTCTCAAACATCTTAATTAACTTGAAAAACTTGTTTTCAACTATGAGCGGAATACGTTCTCTATTTTTAGGTATAGTTTTGATGAGCCCCCCATAATTCTGTCGAAACTTCGTGAGGCTCGAATAAGCATCCCTATTCAAAACCGCACTAAATGGTCTATTAGAATATTTAAAGCTTTTTTGAAGAAATTTAACTGGATCGCTTAAAAAGTCCAACTGCTTCTGCTTCTCCTTATCCTTCTCGCTTCGTAATCGAATTATTAATAATGAACACACCAATGCGATAACCGGAAATATTATGACATAATTCATTTTCTTTTTCGTATTCCAATTTGTTTTATAATTTTTTGTAGTATTACTCTCTCTAAAGATGATAGACGATAGCTACTTTTAAATAAAAAAATAGAAAATACACCCATGAAAAAGAAATAAGAGGGATATACATACAAAAATTCGTATAAATCAAATAATATCAAAAAAACGGGGTTCTCCCCTAAAAATGCCCTGAATCCGTTGAATGCACTGCGATTATTTTGTATGTGACTGATATATAAACTAGGATGAGGAAGCCCATACTCCTTATTTTTAGATAATATCCAACTCGTACAAACCAGAATTTCTGCTGTTTCTCCGTAAAGACGAAGCACGAGATTACTTTCGGCTAACTTCAAGATTACGGCTGTTAACTTCATTTTTCTACTCCATTTCCTCTGTATTTTTTTATAAACTTTTTTTTGAGCATATTGCGATGATAATTTTTTGAGGTTATTTAAATAAAAAAAATCCCGAATTTTCTTAAAAAATAATTGCGCGCGCTCACAAGATTCATCTTCCTCCTTCTTTTCCCTCTGCTCCGCTCTCTTTTTTTCCTCACTATGAAAAAAAAGTAAATAATCGTGATCCTCAGTAAACCGGGGATGTTCTATATTTAATCCCTTTATTATATGATTCGGGGTAGTTTCCGTTTCCGTTCCCCTATTGTTCTTTTTCGTCGTCATATCAAGTCTTTTTTTTATATTATAATTCATTTTTTAAGTAGTAAATTTTAAAGTTATAAAGGTGATATGATAATCATTTATAAAAGAAAATTCAATTCTTTGAATTTCAAAAAAATAATACAACAATACATACAAAATCAATAAAACATAAGAATAGCCCTTCTGCATGCCAAAAACGCGATCATAACGCAACATACAAAATGTATTCTGCATGAAACTATTCCGTTGGTGGGGCTTAGAGGTTATTCTCATAAATCTCCTCCTAATCCACGGAAACTCCGCGGATATTCATTTTTCAATTGCTCCAATCGAGCGGAATATACTTTTTGTACGGATTCGAAAGCGTTTAAAAAACTGTCTTTCATAAATAGAGGAGTTGTATTGAGAGAATACGAGACTAACGAGTTTCTCCGCACTTGATGTCGCGTGAGAATGTTTAAACTACAAAATCTTTTAAACCACCCGTAAATCGTTTGGCGGGGGGCATCATAGCCATCTATTAAATCAGAGGATTTCACACAGACGTCGCTAAATTCCATATTTCGATTCTCAAGCGTTTTATAGATGTGTTGAACCTGACCAATCATAAAAGTTAGAAATTCCAATTGGGGTCGGGTAAGATCGTCGATAAACAAGGTGAAAAGATGGCGCATCGAAGAATAGGCGGTGATAAAATCGTTCGGATGAGCTACTATAAGACTTTTCCGTGCATTGGGAATACATACCTGATAACGGGAACTCTGATTAAGGAATGCGGATATTGTGATTAGAGCATAAAATTGTTTGATATATGATAAATTTACGCTGGACCCGAATAATTCCCCATAAATGTCATAAAAAGGAATATCATATAGTAAATTTTCATCCAAATCCGTAAAGTCGCGAAGAAATCTATTGATGTATTCGGTGCGTTTTCGGGGTGTTTTATCGGGACGATCAAAAGTTCTGATGAATTTCGTTATTTGGTCCCGTCGTTCGTCCCGGGTATCCCGCAAAGGTATTATATCCGCCCGAAGTACCGGATCTGAAAGATTATCCCTAAATACGGGGGCTATAACCGACATGGAAGGAAATAAAAACGCCGATTCCCCAGTCCCGTAAATAAAACCAGCGCTATCGCGTGCTATTGAAAGTTTTCTAATCAAAAACTGGCAATCATGAAAATCAGAAATATATAAAATTCGCTTCTTGGCAAGAAGTTTTCCCAGATCAATAAAATTACCAGCATTTCCCGTGGATGATGGGGCAAGTTTCAGTAAATCGTCCAATTTATAGCCGTTCAAATACCCAGAACGCCTAGAGGGATGAAACCGCATAATTTGATTACACAGGTCCAATCCCGCACGACCGCGAAGTAAGATGGGGCGCGGACATCCCGCATACGACCCAAAGGAAAGTAAAAGAGCGTACCATCCCGTGAGACGATCTCCAGCATATAAAAGCTGAAAGCCCTCCCGAAGGGCGCTAAAGCAAGGACTGATATACCTCTCATTCATTAGCTCACCAAAATCTACTCCGTCGCCGGACACAACCGTATGAAGTGTCATAGACACTCCTCCTCGGGGATATAATCGCCTATAATCACAAATGTTTTGAAGAACATCAAAAGTGACATTAAACAATTATATTTAAAAGGAAAATTGCTATGAATAATGATTCGAAAATTATGAAAAAGATTATCATTAAAAAAATAGATGGGATAAATAAAATGAGTAAAGATAACTAATCTAAATTTTCGCATGGGCTATTCATTCTATAATTCCCAAAGGAAGCACCCGTATTTAAAAAAAATAATAAAAAAGTGAAGAATTGAAATTCGGGGAGGTGAAAGATAATTAGAAATCGCTTGTGTGTGTCAGGTTCAGAAATTATTTTATCATAATTAATCGTTTTTCTTGCCCTGATATTGCTCCTAACTCTCTTAAAAAGAGATTTTGCTTTAAATATAGGTATCAAATAATGAAATTAGATTCGAAATAGAGTGTATGCAAGATACATGATAATTATGGTTGGTAAAAAAAATTTAAAAAATCTAAAAACCGGTTTTGGGAACGATAGTCGGAAACAGCGCTCCGCGAGTGTTGGCAGAAAAGGGCGGGGAGGACGGGGAAAAGGGGAAGGAACTAAAAACTATACGATGAGTGGTAGTGCACTCAAACAGGACCAGGTAAATCTTTTTGGAGTGGTTATCCCGCCACCAGAATGCCTTCGCGGCAGATTACCCTACACACGCCCAATCCCAGAGGAACGTCTCCCACCTTATCTTGAAAAAGAGATGGACCTCAATCAATTCCCATTCTTGACACTCTTACTTGGGCTCAGCGAGGAAAAAAGGTACCGAAAGCTCTTTGAGTGCCGCATTATACGACATAGATTGCTTCAGAGGAGCGACATCTCCCGTGAAAGCATGGTGTATATGAGGCTCTTACTTCATTTTATGGTTCTAGGCGAACGCATCTTTCAAGACGAGCCCGATACGGTGGTGCGTATGAAACGCATTTTTTCGCGGTGGAATGACCCCTTCAAGCTCCTTTATACGAACCACAAGCGCTTCAAGGAAAAATACCTTCGCAAGAATCAAATAGGAGAAGAATCACGGAAAAGGTCCGTAAGCGACAAGCCTTCCTCGCCGCATATAACGAGCACGAAATCCATTGAAAAACAGCCTCAAAAACCGGAACTTATAAAACAGACAGAGAATAAGAGACCGAAGCTAAATCCACGGAATTCTCGGGCTTCCAAGGTCCCGAAGCTCACCCTCCCCGATACCATTCCCGGGCTCAAGGAGAAGGCGAAGCGATATAACATATATTACAAAAAGGGTTTCATCAATTACAAAAAATTCGAGACAAAAGTGCGCCATTTACTTAAAAATATACATAGCGTCAGCTTAAAATTTGAGATTTGTTTGGAGGCGGGAAATGTATTTATTGAGAAGGGACTTATCAAGGAAGGCAACCGGTACTTGCGTAAAGCAATTCGCTTTCAAAAGAGTATCGCTTTCACCCCAAAAGAATCGGTTTCTAAGTCCGAACCAAAACTAGAGGTCGATAGAACTAATAAGGAACATGAAATTTGCTCATGGTAAACAAGTTGAAATTGATTCGAGCGGGCTTTAATCTTCCTGATATATTCTTGCACCACTGCGAATCCCTCTTTAAGCATTACTACCCTCATTTTGTATATTCTACCGATAGCCTTATTACGGGCTATCTTGCTGTATTGGCATGCCTTACCACCCGTTTGAGGGGTGTATTGTTGATTCAATTGGCGAACGCATCGGGCGTGGCCCTTTCAAGCGTATTTAACGCGATAACCCCCTCTTTAAACTGAGTTATAAGAACGGCAAGGTCGTATTCTTCTGCAAGTTCTGCTACTGATTAATAACTATTATACATCCCTTAAAATCTTCCTTCGGAAGTTTTTCCGTATCCAATTAAAACCGCATTAATAAGGATTTCATTGACAGCTAACCAAGTTATCATCCTTTCTAATTCATCGGTTATTGAAGTTCCAACGAGAATTAAATTACTTTAAGAATTAATTCTGATAGTTTCTCAAGAGTTTTTTCGGAAAATACCTTACTCTTCAAGTTTAGATCAATTGGGACGTCCTCAATCAATTTTTCGTTGATCTTTTTCAATTGACGACAATTTTTTTTGCTAATCGCCCTAATTCCATGGGCATAAATTGAATTATTTCTATTTTCCACTACTTGCAGCACTCTGAGGATAAAATCCCTCTCAATCGCTTCATCTCCTAAAATATGCCGAAAAATAATTCCTGCTATCAATCCAAGACGTCGCGGTAATATTTCGCGTGCTTTAGCTGTTTTATGCGGATAAAATTTGCTATATATTTCTTTCCATATATCGTTGTATTGAGCGAGTATTTGGTCATTCAGCTCGCTGCTAGCAGTTACCCCTTCATTTTCCAATACATGTTCCTTGACATTTTCCGGTAGAGCATCAAGATTAGGGTCTTGGGTATCAATATTGTATTGATTGAAGAGAATATATTGATTTATCATTTCAATATCTCTGTAATATTTTAGGGCGGCGCTATTATAATTACTGTTATAGAATTCGCGGTCTCCGTTTGATTTGATGTCGAAAATTAGTAGAGGGGAGATCTTCTGGACTTCTTTCGCGTTATTCTCGATTCTTTGGGTAATTGCTTCAATATAGTCCTCCCAACCTTCGATTATATCCAATATCTTGTTTTCGATTTGGGGAATTTCCCTTTGGTATTGAGAGATTAATTTTTTAGTCTTCCGAATAGAATTTATTGCCCCCGAATAATTGATTTTGTCCCAATTATACAAGAGACTGTAGAGACTATTAATAAGTAGGGTCAAGGCCACTGCTATCGAGTTTGGGAGTTATTATTAAAATTCATTTGGTTGGGCGGAACGCTAATTCCAAATTCCAAAGATTTATAAATCGCTAAGACTACTATTTTATTATATATATTATAAGGTAGCATTGGAATAATACCCATTTAGGGTTTTGAAATCTGTTCCCGATAAGTTCCCAGTCGCCTACATCTATTGTAGCATTGGAATAATACCCATTTAGGGTTTTGAAATACCATGTAGGTGCCCGCACGGGCACACCCGGCGATAGTAGCATTGGAATAATACCCATTTAGGGTTTTGAAATGCACCATTTAGAATAGCCTCCCCAGAAACCTCTTAACCGTAGCATTGGAATAATACCCATTTAGGGTTTTGAAATCTTTAGCCATCTTTTTATCCCAATCATTAATTTTTAGTAGCATTGGAATAATACCCATTTAGGGTTTTGAAATATATAAGTCTGCTCCCACAACACGAACATTTCCTTATAGTAGCATTGGAATAATACCCATTTAGGGTTTTGAAATCTGTGCTTACACATCTTTATTTCTCCTTGTTGTAAAGTAGCATTGGAATAATACCCATTTAGGGTTTTGAAATTGGGTATAAACGCCATCAAGCTTATACTGAACTACGGTAGCATTGGAATAATACCCATTTAGGGTTTTGAAATTTAGTCCAATCTTAATCTCCACGGGGACCTCTACACCGTAGCATTGGAATAATACCCATTTAGGGTTTTGAAATAATCCAGCAATCCCATCGATTTCAACAAATCGTACACGTAGCATTGGAATAATACCCATTTAGGGTTTTGAAATATTACGCCTTTTCGTAACTCGTCAAGCCGTTGATATTCCGTAGCATTGGAATAATACCCATTTAGGGTTTTGAAATATTTTATAGGTGGAGTGCGTCCAATCCGAGTTTGTGTAGCATTGGAATAATACCCATTTAGGGTTTTGAAATTATTCTATTTGTTCTCCCCAGAATTTTAATATATAAAGTAGCATTGGAATAATACCCATTTAGGGTTTTGAAATAGTGGGGTCTGACGGATCTACATTGGGGACCCTAACTGTAGCATTGGAATAATACCCATTTAGGGTTTTGAAATTTATCTTTAAGTTTTATACCTCCGCACCATCTCCCACCGTAGCATTGGAATAATACCCATTTAGGGTTTTGAAATTAGGTGCTATAGTTTATCACCTCCACTTAGGTTCATAGTAGCATTGGAATAATACCCATTTAGGGTTTTGAAATCTATGTAAACATGCATAACGATTATCAATTTCTATAGTAGCATTGGAATAATACCCATTTAGGGTTTTGAAATCTCAGCGTTATAAGATCACGATCATAAATATCTGGGAGTAGCATTGGAATAATACCCATTTAGGGTTTTGAAATGATAGATGTGCTCAATCTCCCGTGGTAAGCTTGTGGGTAGCATTGGAATAATACCCATTTAGGGTTTTGAAATCTAACTTCTGCTTCATTGTCCTCTCTCCTCCATTAATGTAGCATTGGAATAATACCCATTTAGGGTTTTGAAATAATCTTTATGTTCATCCTTTCTTCCAGGAACTAACATGTAGCATTGGAATAATACCCATTTAGGGTTTTGAAATTTTTTAGTCCCTTAACATATCTATTGAAATGTTGCTCGTAGCATTGGAATAATACCCATTTAGGGTTTTGAAATATCTCTTGCTGGCATTTTAATATTTCACCCTATTATACGTAGCATTGGAATAATACCCATTTAGGGTTTTGAAATTATAATACGCATAGGAACCGATCTGCTCTGAAATCAGCGTAGCATTGGAATAATACCCATTTAGGGTTTTGAAATTTTTGAAGCCAAATGTTTCGGGAATCTTCTGTTTCGGGTAGCATTGGAATAATACCCATTTAGGGTTTTGAAATCGCTGATGCATTTTCATTCTTAAAGCGTAAAAAAGGGGGGCAATATTTCGAAACTGGTTAGAAACCTTCTTGGAAGAAAAAGGACTTTTCGGTATATGAAGAATGCATTGATTTTTTGGAATCATATTCAGATATGTTTGATTTTTCTTTATAAATAATGTGTTTATTATATAACTTAGAAAAGAAGAATGTTTATAGAGAAAATGAGTAAGAGTCTTAATGGACTGAAGCTTGGTCCGCAAAATTCAGATGCGTTTCAGTTGCTGAGGGGCGAACTTAAACAAGAAGCCAAGAATCTAAGAGTGATCAAATCCGATAAGAATCAATTTATAGGATTAAACTTACACCATTGTTGCCTGAGAAAAGTTCCCGAATCCCTCATTAAGTTTAGATTCTTAAAGGTTTTATATCTAGGGCGGAATTTATTGAAATCTATCCCCAAAATAATAACACAACTGCCTCACTTAGAGGTGCTCAATTTGGACTCAAATAGAGTAACATCGATCCCGGAATGGGTACAAGCATTGAAAAATTTGAAAATATTAACGCTAAGATGTAATAATTTCAAAAAACTCCCCGAAAACATTGGTCTTTTTCCTTCATTAAGGGAATTATATTTAACCGGTAATAAATTAAATGCACTTCCTAAAACTTTTGGGAATCTAACGTCCTTGAAAGTTCTGGATTTGTCCTGGAATAGTTTTACTACGTTTCCAAAAGAAATAGTCGAGCTTAAAAACCTTACTCGGTTGAATTTTAAAAAGAATTTCCTTACGAACCTTGCAAGACAAATAGGGACTCTAAACCGCTTAGAAATCTTAAATCTTGCTTATAACCACTTAATCATTCTTCCTCCGTCGTTAGGAAACTTGGAACATCTTAAAAAGATAAATTTAACCTATAACGACCTAACACATCTTCCGGAGTCCATCGGGAAGTTAAAGACACTTGAAGGATTGTCATTACGAAATAACGACCTAACACATCTTCCGGAGTCGTTAGAGGACCTACATGAGCTTATGGTCTTGAACCTAAGTGAAAATAAACTTCACGTGGTACCAAAACTAATAGGAAATTTAGCTTCACTAAAGTTCTTATGTATAGAAGGTAATAACCTGAATAAAATTCCCCATTCGTTGAGTAAGTTAGAATTGAACAGAAATTTGGATCTAGATTGGAATTAACTGCCCATAACGGGATTAATATGAGTTCCAACGGGATTAAAATCAGAACATTTGAGAGCTCCATAGAGAATATAACAGTATATAACAATACTATAGGAACTATTTATGGAGCAGGGATTTATACATTCGCCTTGCTCCCTTTACGGATCGAAAATATTACTATAACTCATAATAAGATTGGAAAAGGGTTTGGACGTACAATGTAAAATTTGTAGAAAGATAGTTTTCACTATTCAGATAACTCCTTAAATTAAAATTTAACTCAATTTTAAAACGGGGATCCTTCTTTTTCTGCGGTAAAATCCTTTAAACTCAAGCACACATTTTTAAACCTATGCTTGATTTAAAATAAATGCGCTTGAGAAGTTTATTTTCAGGTGTTTAAAGTGATATGAAAGCGAACTTAGGGTTAATTTTACAAAAGAAGGATCAATTATAAAATAACCGTTTTTGGTATTATT
>CAZDJH010000129.1:0-9497 GCA_964505645.1 uncultured archaeon
GGAATGAGAAATTATTTAAGAGATCAATTTTTACAATTTGCAAAACTTAAGTTATGATTATTATCTATTAAAAAAATAACCTATCAATTGAGTGAGATCCAAAATCTTAATAAAATGGTAAATCTATAATTCACTTAGAAACGATTAGTGAAACATGAGGATCTCTCCTCTAATTTGAAATTCGAATGTGAGAATTTGGGGTCATTATTAAAATATTTTCACCTATTCTCCCCATTGAGCCTCCATTCTCATGTAGAAATGATTTAAGCTCGTCGAGGGCCTCTTTGAACTCTAGTATTTGAAACTCTCTTTTTTTGAGCAATTCTGTCACATTTAATATGAGGATTTTTCTATCCATTAATCGAGATTTAATTTCTTTTACCTGTGATAAGGATGTAAAGTCAAGTTTTTGGATTAAAAAGCTCTGATATTCCTTCTCCTTCTCCAAGGAAAATCCTAAGGTCTTTTCTGGCGAATCTAAAATTTCATCTGAGTTCTCCTTATCTTTCCCAAATAAAGTTACCATTTTTTATGTACCTCATATAGTTGATTGCTATTTTTCTATTTTAATCATAATAGCATGTAGATATTATTACAGTATTACTTTATTTTTGTCGTGACATTCATATTACATATTTCCATATACATTTTTACTAATAAATCAGTACTTGATTCAACCGACAAAAATAGTTTCAATACTTTCTTCTCATGTTGCGCTAAATTAATATTGGAAAAAGAATAATCATATTTCGAGTGAGAATTGTGCCACCATTTCGCTTTCAATTCTTCGCGCATAATTTGTAAAGATGATAAGAATATATAACCTTTTTTTAATAGTATTATTGAAATATTTGAAAAAAAATCAGAGGGAAATGATCACATTTAAATATGAATCTACTAGTTAATGTAATATAAAAGTAATTTAATAAAAAAAGTGCATTAAAAATTTACGATCCTACGATTAAAACGATAATATGGGTAATAGTTATTATTTATCTTAGTATTATTGCGTTACTGCTGTTCCTTCATTCTCAGAAATCAGAATTAGAAACTCTAAAAGAAATGCGGCGTGCCTTTAGTTTTTTTATCGTCTTCTTTATCCTGCAGCGGGTTTCCTTCATCCTCTCAGACTATGTACGGTATAGTTCTGGGAAAACGGACTTGTATTCAAGATTAGTAATCTTTGGATATATCTTTTTGATTATTGGATTCTTAAACTTAATTTATATCCTCGAGAAAAACGTGATTCAAAAGTCTCGATTCATTATCAGTATTATTATCGTAGTTTTTTTTGGAATTAACATAGTTATGCTATTTTTCCCTGGGTTTTTGGGTCTTGTACGCATTCTAAATTATATTATATCCTATAGTGAGGTGTTCTTATTATTGCTCATTTATATTTACGTTATGATAAAAACGACGGGAACACCACGGAAAAAGGCTATAATTACATTTGTTGGGCTCCTCTTAATGATGATTGGGGCTATTCTCGACAGTGAAGCGTTATTAACGAGTGGCATCGTGTCTTATGCTTACGACCCGATATTAACGGCTATTGGTGCTTCCCTATTTGCGTATGTGCAGATAGTAATGAGCTAAACTTTTTACTTTCCTTTTTTTTCATATTCGCACAATTTGCTTTCAGATAACTTTATATTAAAAATCATAATTTTTGTATGTATGAATAAAAAATCAATAGAGTTTATTGAATTTATTACCTCTAGAAAAAGCGTTAGAAACTTTGTTTATGAAGATATAAATGCAGAGATACTCGAAAATATCCTTGAATGCGGTCGGTGGGCTCCATCTGGCCTTAACAACCAGCCATGGCACGTTTGTATTGTTCAATATCCCTCTTTAAAGAAGGAATTGGGGGAAATGACCGAATATGGGGGAATTCTTGAGAGTGCATATTATAACTTGGTTGTCTTTCTTGATTTGGAGAAAGGGTACAATCGTGTAAAGGATATCCAGGCAATCGGAGCCTTTATGGAAAATATCCTATTGGGAGTTCATGCTATGGGGTTAGGAGCAGTCTGGATTGGAGAAATCTTAAAAAATAAGGAGAAAGTCAATGAATTCTTCAAGTTAAACACCGATAAATATGAATTAATGGGAGTAATTGCAATTGGGTCGATAGACCCTCAAATGGAAGAGAAGAAGGAGAAAAAGAGGGAAAGAAGACCACTCGACGATTTTACAGAATTTTATTAGTAATATCGATTGATAATTTTGATATTTTTTAACTCCTTTTTAGAGGAATGGGAATTCTAACTTTTTATCAATTAATTCAGAAAAGGATTAAAAAAATATAGTGTTCTGTATTTAATGATATATCTAATAACTCTATAAATTGTAATCGATGCTTAGCCCAAATTTTAAAGATAAGAAGGAACATAGAAAATATTTAGCACAGTATAATATAGATCCACGAAAGGCGATGATTACTATTATTCTGTCGATCCTTGTTGATGTTTTTGGGTATTCAATGGTCCTTCCATTACTTCCCAACATTGCGAAACAATTTGGGGCGTCAGACTTTTTTGTAGGAATTTTAATAAGCTCTAATGCGATGTCTGCTCTAGTATTCGGACCAATTTGGGGAAAGCTCAGTGATAGATTTGGAAGAAAGCCAATCCTCATCATATCTCAAGCAGGAACGGGAGTTTCCTTTTTAGTTTTAGCTTTCTCGCCTAATATACCCTTTATTTTTATATCCCGAATTTTAGATGGAATATTCGGGGGGCAAATCCCTGTAATAAGGGCCTATATTGCTGACATAACAACCCCAAAAACGCGGGCTCAAGAGATGAATAAAATAATGGTGGGGCACACGGCAGGTATGATTTTTGGGCCTATTATCGGGGGATTTCTTGGCACTCTCAATTGGCGTTATCCCGCATTTTTAGCAAGTGGCTTGTCGGTACTTACAATCATCTTAACTTCGAAAATTTTGATAGAAAGTTTACCAAAAGAGCGAATTTCGGACTTAAAACTCCATTTTGAAAATATTGAGAATTCGGTAGAAAACATTAGAAGAACCATCTGGAACAGAGAAGTCGTTCTAAGATTAATCCAAATCTTTCTCACATTCATGATAACTGTTATGATCAATTCCAGCTTTCCTTTAATTCTCGATAAACGGTTTGGTGCCAACCCTTTCATTATCGGGACGGTAATGTCGACCGCAGGGATTATCTTATTGCTATATGCTGGTTTTTTTATGAAGCCGTTGTTAAAAAAGGTGGGAGAGAAACGAATGTTAGTTTTTGGCTTTTTCCTTCTCATCATCAACTTTATAATATTTCCACTACTCGATCAATTGTGGATGGTATATGTGTTTGTGCTACCTTTTGCGCTTTCTATGGCCACAATCCCCCCATTGCTCCAAAGTAATCTTACGAAGGCTGTAGACCCCCATAAACAAGGAACTATATCTGGATGGTCTACAAACTTTCAATCTTTATCTCAAATTCTTGCCCCTCTACTTTCGACATATTTTCTTGACATCAATGGAATATTTCTTTTATCTGTATATTTCAATTCCTATCAACTTATCGGCTATACTGCTGTGTTTTTCGGGATTATTTTAACAATATTAGGGCTTTTTGATCTAAGGGAAAATGACCCGTACAGCATACAAGGTGAGTGACCGCAGAGCACGAAAGTCTAGGAGCCTAAAGGATATCGGGATAGTATCGAGGGGTTCGTGAAAGCGTGAGGCAGAGGTGAAAATAAGTTGTGGGATACCTTTTTCTTTTGAAATTGAAAGTATTTCACGAATACTCATGTTGTTTTTGTTTTAGCTTATCGAGGGCTTCTTCTGTATATTTAATAACATCCTCCCTCTCCTCAATCTGAAGGAGTTTTTCCAACGGTTTTATTGCTCGTACATTTCCAAGCGTCCCTAAAGCCCTTGCTGCGTTCCATCGTACCCAAGCAAATTTGTGTTCTAGAGTTTGGATGAGTGCGTCAAATGCCCGCTTACCGCCTATAAAACCTAATGACGTTGCTGCTCCTCCGCTAATGAATGAATTATTGTGTGTTAAGCCCTCTTGGATGATCAGATCTAGAGCAAATTCTCCCGTCCTTCCTAAGGCCTTCATGCATGCCCATCGCACATCTGATTCATAATCTTCCATTCCTTTAATCAATGCCTTTACTGCGCGTTCGTCTTGTATTCCTCCTAAATCATAAGCAGCCGAACGCCTTTTCGATTTATTGTCAACATCTACCTCGTGATTCGTGAGTAAATCCACTAGATCCTCCAAACTCTCATCCAGCAGTGATTTATCACCATTTTCAGTCATCTATTATCATCTCATTGCATCATAGTATTGAATATAATTTTATGTTTTAGAATAAGTAGTTTCTCAAAGGTTAAAAAGAGATTCAATATCAAAAGACGAATTTCTTGTTAAAAATTTAAGCCCATTCTTAACGGTGAATCCTACATCTAGTTTCTTTGTTGGATTCAGCATTGTTAAAAGCATTGACATTGGTTTTTGAATACTAGACACGAAATATTCAAATTCGGATTTTGGCTCAAAATATATATTTTTTATCTCCTCTGGGACCTCATACTTGGCATCTCTAAATAACGGATTAGTTTTCTTATTGGCAATCATTAAATCATGAAATGCTTCGATTCTTGTTCTAAGACCTTCAAAACCAGAACTTCCATCAAGACTAAAATGAATGTGGGGCATGTAAAAGTCGTCCATGTTTTTCTCAGCTTCTAACATCCCCATGAGGGATATTTCAGGCATGCACGTAAATGGAAATATATGGACAAACCCATCAAAACCTTTTTCTTGAGATTCAATATAGCTTCCCATGTTCCATACCGCTTCACCGCCGATATCCATTGGAATATACTTTTTTGCAACTTTTTCAAGCCGTCTTCTTCGTTTGCTGGCGTCAAGTTTATACATGACCCAATCAAAGACATCATACTGCTTGTGAACCTCGATACCCATAACGCCTAATTCTCCCATCAGATCATAATTTACCCATTTCTCCAACATGACTTGGATTTCCCCGGTATAACAAACCCTCAAAGGTTCCATTTCCTTGTCAATAGGAATCTTGCGGAAATGATCATCTATCGTTTTATCAAAATTAGATAATTTCATCAAATTATTTTCCTTATCAAGCAAATCCATCAAAGTATGAACTATTTTGGTAGTCATTGATTTGTTTTTTTCTCGACATCTAACAAGTCCTTCAATATGGCTTATTCTTTCAACATAGTATGCTTTAGCTAAGAATAAGAATGTGTTTATTAAAATTTTATAGTTATCAAATTTTTGTCCTGTCCGTTCTTCTAATTTAGAAAATACACTTAGCCATTCAAGATTTCGAAAATCATCTTGATGTAGATAAAACATTCTAACATCCTTGAATCCCATGGCTTTCAAGATTCGTTTCTGGACAACACCATACAATCCTGCTCGACAAGGGCCGTGGTCAGCAATCATCATAAGGTCTTTAACATTATAATTACGATACAGGTTTATCATTTCACCAAGAATGACTTTAAATGGAAAACAAACGAATTCAGGAGAATATTTGACCCCTTCACTAACGATATCAGTGTCTATTAAAGGGGGATCAACAACTTCGAGACCGGGTAGATCATGTAATAACGCTTTGAAAAAAATATAGCTCCTACCCATTCGTGAAAATGAAACTCTAACATCTACCATTTGCCGCACCTACTATTCCATCGTGCGAATATTGCTTCATCCTTTTCTCTTCCGCTTAATCTATATTTATCTTCTTTCCGGACAAGATATTTAATTGTACATCTATTGGGGCAATCTTGGCACTCGAAGGAACCCGGAGCCAAGTCTAATTCACTAATTTTTAGGCCATGAAAAGAAGATTCTTCTCCATTTACATATTCTTTTGCCAATATGGCAGAACCAAATGCGCCCATTACATAATGGTTTTCGTGAATAATGATTTCATGCCCTAATTCTTCTTCAAACGCATTTTTTATTCCGGAATTCGCAGCAACTCCTCCTTGGAATACGAAGGGAGGGAATAATTTTTTACCCTTGCACACATTATTCAAATAATTTCTAACAAGAGCCTTACATAATCCCTTGATAATCGATTCTTTAGAAAATCCTTCTTGCTGCTTACTGATCATATCAGATTCGGCGAATACCGTGCATCTTCCAGCAATTGAAACCTCTTCCTCTGCCCGACTGGCATAATCGCCAAATTCCTCGATTGGAACTTTGATCCGAACAGCTTGGTGATCTAGAAAAGAACCAGTTCCGGCTGCACATACAGAATTCATGTTGAAATCCGTCACTATCCCATTTTTCATCAAAATAACCTTGCTATCTTGGCCTCCAATTTCAAGAATTGTTCTCACGTCTGGCGTATAAGCAGACGCACCAATAGCATGAGCAATTATTTCAGGTTTTGCTATATCTGCACCAATAAGAGCCTTTATTAAATACCTGGCAGAACCTGTTGTTCCAACCCCACTAATGCTTTTTTCGACCTTCTCGGGAAGGATATGCTTCATGTATTTGAGATTTTCTTGGGTAGAAACAATGGGAGAACCATCATTCCTGGTCCAAGTAGCAAACAATAATTCATTTTTCCGATTAATTATTGCACATTTCGTCGAGACGCTCCCGACATCGATTCCTAAATATAGTTTTTCATCTAGATCATCTGAAAGATCATTCTTGATAAATTCTGGTTCATTCATTTGTATTTTTTCCTCCTTATCATTTCGATAAAAGACTCTACTCTTGTGTTTAATTGAGATTCTCCAGTATGCTCATCTAAAGTGAGATTGATAAAAGGTTTATCTTGCATGTCAAAATCCTGCATGATCAATTCTTGAATTAAAGAATCAGGACCACATGCGAAAGAAATTAAGAAAATACCCCCGTCTATCTCTTCATTATGGATAACATAATCAGATAATGCCATCAATTCATCTTCATTATCCCAGAAATTGCAAAGATTATCATCAATTTCAACTCTTCTTGAGAAGACTTCCTTTGGAGCATTTTCAACAGTTATAACATCAACAAAATTGGCTTTGAGAATATCCATTAATCCATGATTAATAATTGGTTCATAAGTATTGTAGGGATGACCAAGAACCATTATTGAAAGTGGATAATCCTCGTAATCCTTTTTAAGCTTAGGTTGACGTCTTTTCTTAAATCTATAATTTGGATATTTATCAAAGGGATACATCTTGTAAAGTGCATCAGGAACAAGAAGTCCATCCTCAATCAACTCATGGAATTCTTCAAGTTTTTTATATCCATTCTCATATGCAAGTTTTGATTCTTCTTTGGATTTATTTAATTTTTTTCCAAAATCTATTGCTGATTTCATCATTGACTGTTCCCTAGCATTAATAGTCCATTCAATAACGGGAATATTAGAAACTGCGGAGTGTTGAGTGACATCTGGAAGGAGCAAGAACTTGGGGCAATAATAATGGTCAAGACTATCACTAATAAGTCTTGGAACAAATATATAATCTAAATCGGGGTGATTTCTCGATAAATAATTCACATGTCCATAATGAATCTTGATTGGAATGCATAAATCGGTTGCGGATTGATTAGATCCGTTAGTAAGAATTTCTTTGTTTGTTTCTGGACTCACAATAACTTCGCAACCAAAACTTGTAAGCATTCCTTCCCATAATGGAAAATACTTGTGAAAATACAGGGAGCGTGGTGCACCCACCTTTAATCTTTTCGTCTTTTCGGTTTTTTCAGTCTTTTTCTTATAATTCGTCTTTTCGTACAAATTTCGAAATAGGTTTTTGGGATCCGTTCGTTCTTTCACTTTATCGTATAATTTCTTGTTATATACCTTCCAGAACAAGTCTTCCTCGTAGTAATTGTGGGTTATCAGGGTTTTCATTCCCCTGAGCTCATAAACTTTTTCTTCTAGCGCTTTATAGAAGTTAAATCCCTTTCTTTTTTGCTCGAACCCGTAAATGGCAAAATCTATGAATAGTTCTTCCTCGATGGGGGCGATCATTTCTTGATTGAGCCACGGGTAGAACTTATAACCATCTAATCTTTCTTTTTTTAAGCGGTACGGGACGATCCACAATGGATAGTAATCAAATAGCTCCAAGTACCAATTGAAAAACTCTTCTGCGTGAGTGAAGGGTATGAAGACATCGACAATCACGTCCGGTTCTCCCCCTTTCTTAGTTAAGAATGGCAATCGTTCGCTGGTTTTAAGAATGTTTGTCGAGCCAAGTATGAAGGGGCCAAATATCCACCGAACTAGTTTATTCTCAAAAAAGCCTCCCGCAAAATTCCTTATCGCCCAATGGCAATCGGCATCATATCTGAAGAAATAATCGATAGTTGAGAGATAATCTCGCTCTTTTTTCATCGCGCTTTTGTAGTAAATATCGTAGAAATATTTATTCTTGTAAGGAGCTTCCTCTTCATCAACGAAGCTGGCAACGCAGAGTACGTTCTTATTCTCGGAGAAGATAAGCCCGTCCATCATTTCAATATCCTGCTTTTCGTAATGTTGCTTGATGGCTTTCAGGTATTCACTAAAAGTATCGTAACGGATGTAATCGATGCGGACGCACTTTTTTGCTGGAACGAGTTTGAACTTCAAAAGCGTGATGATTGCAATCGTGCCGAAACTCCCATGCAGTATCTCGAATATTTCATGGTTATCATTCTCCGTGCATAGCATTATCTCACCCGTTCCTGTCACAATCTCTATTTCTTCACAGGAATCGAAAAATCCTCCATACTTAAAAGACATGGATTCAACTGAACATCCTGCGACTGCCCCGCCTATCGTAATTCCCTTGAGCTCGGAAACGCATTTCGGTACGAGTCCATACTTTAAGGTTTCTCTTGCAAGCTTAATAAAAGTAACCCCTGCTTCCGCAATACACGTCATTGTATCAGTGTTTATCTCAATGATATCTGTAAGTGACTTTACGTCTATCGGCTTGTCACTATATCTCGGGTTATCCGGCTGTGGAGCCATATGGGAAACGCTCGCCTTTTTGAGAGAGAAATATTCCCCCGGCTTCGCGTTATCGTACGCATTTCTAACCATTTCAGAGATCGTTTCTTTTATGTATAGCTAGCTTTTTTTTGCTCATATTAAACATAGGGTTAGGATTATTACATGAAACGATCCTTACCAGAATATGGTATGTAAAATCTCTAATTCATTTTAATCTAAAATATTAATTTAATAACTTTCAAAATTATTCTTTAAACTTAAAAATTTCTAAATGAGTAATAAATTAGATATTCTTTGCGATGATAAAAACTTATCATTGAAGAATTTAATCCTTAACTATTCCTATTTATTTTAAACCACAAAGATTGCAAAATGTTTTTTATAGTTCATCTAAAAAAGTTTTTTATTATTACATTTTTAAAAACATATCACAATAAATTTTAACTGACTGCGAAAGAAGTCCCCTACATTTATGTAGGGGATGAATTTCG
>CAZDJH010000130.1:0-9455 GCA_964505645.1 uncultured archaeon
AAAAAATAAAAAAAGATTTACGATTTAGTCGTTAAAATTTATCGGAATCAGCATACCAATCGGGATACCACTCGTAATATTCTGCAGGGAAGGCTTTCTGAAGCCCCTCATAACTTGCTTTTATCAGTTTAATACTCCCATCCCTACTTCTATGAATCACAACTAAACCATTTTGTTCTAATTTCTCTACGATTTTGCGCGTTTTTGAACGACTGGTTCCAATATCTTCCCGAATATCGTCTATGGTCATATAAAGGCCTGGATTTACCTTATAATCGTGGGCGATCACTTTAAGTATGTTTTCTTCATTCACTTCCAGCCCTTTAAACTTCGAATCCTTATTTGAAATTATTGGAGCATCTATCTCTTCATTCCACCTCATTCGCATTGATTTATTATAGTCCGGGAGCATAGAGGAAAATCTGTAAATAATCAGCTTCTGTACATCTGTAGTACCCGCTACAATCTCTCCCACTTTTCCTTCTCGCATCAACCTTTCTGCGGGATAAAACTTGGTGAGTCCATCTCCACCCATCACCTGAATGGCTTTTGTCCCCGCTTTTCTGACATATTCAGAGATAACCATTTTTGTGATTGCTGAATTAATCATTGGTTCCTTCCCACTATCGATCTCTTTAGCACAATAATACGTAAATAATCGCCCCATCCTATACATAGAGATGATATCTGCGATTTCGTCAGCATTTCCTTGAAATCTGTTTGTAGGGCGATTAAATTGGATTCTACGTTTTGTGTAATGGAATAACAACCGAACAATATCTTTGAGCACCCCCACAAACACTGCTCCCGCAATTAATCGTTCGAAATTTAGCCCTGCCATCATTACTGCCCATCCCTTTCCGACAGGTCCAATTCGGTTTTCATCGGGAATTCGCACGTCTCTAAAACTTAAATATCCATTGGGCACATTATCAAACCCGATTAAAGGATTGATTCGTTCCAGTGAGAATCCTGGAGTCCCTTTTTCCACGAGAAAGGATGTTAAATGAGAGTATCCCTTTCTATCTGAGGGTTCTTCGCTTGTTTTGGCATATATAAAATATCTGTCAGATACTCCCGCTCCAGTGATATAGCGTTTTTTTCCGTTAATTATCCATTCATCTCCGTCCTTTTCAGCTGTTGTCATTACATTTGCGGCATCGGAACCTGCAAACGGCTCAGTTATACATACGGCTCCCAGTTCTTTTCCTGCAGCGAGTTTCGGTAGCCATTTTTGCTTTTGTTCCTCGGTAGCATATTTTAAAATCTGTTCTAAACCTGCCAGCATACTCACCACAAATACATGTCCCACAGAATATAAGCGCCCTAATTGTTCAGCTACAATGCAAGAGCCAGTCGCTCCTAGTTCCATCCCTCCATATTCTTCGGGGATTCCCGCCCCAAAATATCCTTTTTCAGCGACTTTCCGAATTAAGGGCCACGGAAATTCCTGTTTCCAGAAATATAGCTCTGCTTTCTCGTAGGTTTCATCAACAAATTGCTCAACTTCGTTTGCAACTTTTTTCTGTTCGTCTGTCCACCACCAATACGGTTTATTCATCTTTTTTCTCTTTTTATTTTTTAAAATATTTTGATATAATATTCACTTAAGGATAGTTAAAATACTTTTCCTTATCTTATTTCAATTTTTTATACTAATTTTACTTCTCTCTGACTCTTAAAAGTTAAACTTACAAGACAATATCTCTATTCGTTTTAAATTACAATTCATTGTGCAAAATATAATCTTTTATCCGAATAGTAATAAAAAATTTAAAATTTTGAAATACAAATAATCATACACTTTTTTTTAAAGAAAAAATTCAAATTCCTTCTTTCGTTTGTTTAAATGTTCTTAAATAGTTAAATCTATAAAGAATAAGTATTATTAGTTGGATAATTTGAATAGAATAAATTTTATAAATCAATTGCATTTTATAAAGCGTGATTAAAAATGAGCATCCCCGCAAGTCTACGTGAGGGGCCGAGAACTACAAATACATTAGTAAAGAAAAGGTACTTAATTCCCTATATACTCATTATGGTATCAGGTGCCCAACCTTCGATTTACTGGTTTTGGTTTTATTGGCAAATGTTCAATGGGTTATCAGTGTACTTTTTCGTTTTTTTTCCCTTTGGCTTTATGCTTGGCCTGTTTATCCTTATTTTGAGTTCCTTACTTGTTGCAAAAGTCTTCTTGCTCCTTGCAAACATAATTCATGCTCCTCGAGAGGGTGTGTTTGAGAGGGATAAAAAAGATAAGGACTATTGTTATTGGAGTCTCCGGGCGGTTATTAAAAAATGGCCAATATGGCTTGCGAGACAATTATCAATTACATTCTTAGAGAACTTGGTTCTAAGGGCTTTTGGGGTGAGGATTGGAAAGAAACCAAGCTTACATGAGGGGTGGACGGATGCGGAACTTATTGAGATTGGGGATAATGTAAAGTTAGGGCAAGGAAGCTTGATTATGTCCAGTTTAATAGTACAAAATAAGTTAATACTAAAAAAAGTTACCATAAAAAGCGATGTCGTTATCGGTATACATTCGGTAATATTACCTGGGACGGTCATTGAATCAAATTCTGTTATTGATTCGCTATCAACTACAAAAATAAATCATTATTTGGAACCTAATTCAATCTATCGGGGGAGTCCATGCAAAAAGGTACTAAAGAATTCCTATATTGAAAATAAAAGAGGGCTTGAAGAAAAGATATTTAACCAGCAAAACATTGAGACCATTGATAAGGGTAGTTTAAAAGAAGATACAAAGGAATTAAGCGTTCCCTTTCACCTTTATATCGTCGCAGGGATTTTTATAGTTGGCTTCTCTTTTATTATTCCTGGATTTTTATTTATTCTTTACTTTTTTGGTATAGTTGAGAGGAGCATGTTCTTAGTACCATTTACCGTATCTACAATATTTCAATTTAAAACATTTATCATTAGTTTTTCAATACCAATAGTGTTTATTGGATTGTATCTATTTCATCTCTTTTTCGTTGCGCTATTTACCCGTTGGATTTACAGATATGTCGATAAGCGGATGCCTAATTACGGAATCTTTGATAGAAATCTAGACCAAGAGTCAAAAGCTCTGGATTCTTACCACTTTGAATCGTTTCTCTTCAAGTATCCTATTTTTATTTTTATTCGCTCGCCCTTTCCCTGGTTAATCACATGGGAATTACGCTTTTTGGGGTCAAATAAAATAGGAAAGGGGAGCATCATAGAAGAATGTTATTTACATTCCCATGTTAATCTTGGAAAATGTAGTTACTTAGGCACCTATTCCCATATCTCAAATCACATAGTGGATGGCGTATATGGGGAAGAAAATTTAACATTTTTCGGTGTAACATTAGGGAATAATGTAGTTTTTGAATCGCTAACCGCGGGATTCCCTGGAATAAGTGTTGGGGATAATTCAACTTATATTCCAATTGGCTCTCCTGTTAAGTTCGAGGAACTATTAGGAGATGGAATTTATACGGACTTTCCTGCTAGAAAATTAGAAAAAAAAGAATTAAAAAACATTCTGGGGGATATCGAGTTTGGAAAATCAAAATAAAAATGAAAAGCAAGTCGAGGATTTACGAAAAGTGAATCTGGATCAATTTCCAGTCACAACAGGAGCTATTGTATTCCCTAAATTGGCGATACTTTTGGAGATAATATTACATTCCCTTTCGCTTTTATTACCTTCGGTTTTTATTTTAACATTCTATTCCTTTGCCTTAGACTCATATTTCCTTAATTTGAGGGTGTTATTGCTATTTCTGGATGTAATTTCTTGGTGGGGTCTATATTTATTGAGCAGTTTGGTTTTTGGTAAATTATTTCTTATATTAATTAGCCTAATTTACAAACCAAAAGAAGGTATTTTTGAGGTGAGTTTTAGTGATAAAGACTATTATTGCTTTTGCTTACGGGTTTCTGTTAAAAAATTTGTCTTCTGGATCTGGAACAATTTCTGCTTTCCTTGGGCCACTAATTTTGCATTTAAAGTATGCGAAATGAAGGCCGATTTCAAGTCCACGCTTTTTGACGGCTGGTCGGATGTTGAATTCATAGAATATGGTGAGAACATCATGCTGGGGCAAGGGGCTGTGGTAGCTTCTTCCGTTATTATTGGTGATTATCTCGTGTTAAAGAAAGTTATCATTGGCGACCATGTAGTCTTGGGTGGGAACTGCATCGTTGCTCCCGGAACAGTAATAGGGAAAAACTGTACACTCGGAGTCTGGGCAGTCACCCACATTAATCAAATTTTAGAGCCCGATTGGATCTACTTAGGCCGTCCCGCCCAAAAATATCGTCCAATTAAAGACATTCGCACTTCAAATCGGAGACAGAGAAAAAGAAGGATTGTGGATACAGGGGAGAAAATACCTTTCGATCTTTAACAAGTATTTAAAAAAATTTAAAAACCCTTTAATTTTTAATAATCTATGGAATTGATTAAAAAATCTAAGTTTTTTATCTATTTTGCATTCATAGGAACCTTAATATCGTTAATTACGTTAATAATTTCAATCATTCTTTATATTCAAGCCGATGCTTCATTTAGCTTCTTTACCCATTTTATCAGTTTTCTGGGAGTGGGACCGAACAATTCAGATATTGTCTTCAATGTAGGTATTATCATATCAGCATTATTCTTCCCCTTTTTCTACGTTTATTTAGGAGGTTTTTTGAATGATCGGGTTAAAGGAAATCGGGATAAAATTTTAATCGCATTGGTGGCTATCGTCTTAAATTGTGTCGGGAATATTATTCTTGCGGTGTTTAATAACAACTTAAACTTACTACTTCATTTAGTTGGTGCCTATATCGCTTTTGGGGCCTTTTTCATACTGGCTTGCATTTACAGCTATTTAGAGTTAAACATACCTGAGTTCAACACTTTAATAGCATTGAGCGGCTTTATCCCGTGCATTTTTCTTCTATTACATATGGTTCTTTTATTTATATTATATTACACCGGAATCTTCCCCGCGCTTCCGATACTTATCGAATGGATTGGGTATTTTATTATGGCGGCATGGATTGTGCTCCAAGGGGTTTATTTGTTATTCTGGAATAATGATTAGATCTATTATTATATATTAGTTAATGAACCAAACTAAAGAATAATGATATCAAATGAAAAAGGTCAAAATAAATGATGTTCATGGGTGTTATTTCTCAATAGCGGCTGTTATTATTTCTCTAATAACTCTCACAACCTCTTTAATAATTTTATCGATTACTGATTCGACAATGATCATTTTAACAGAATTTATGAGTTATCTCGGAGACGGGTTGAGATTTGCGAACTTTTTATTCAATGGGGGGATGCTAATCTCATCTGCTCTTTTTGTAATTTATTATATATTCTTATCTCAATATCTTTATGATGATGAGATTGACAAGAAGGAAGTATTAAGAGCAGCAACTATATCAGCCCTTATTTGCAGTATTGGATGTTTTATAGTCGGAATATCTCCGGAACGTTACCTTTTTGAGCTTCATACTCTCGGGGCAGCCCTTACTTTTATTGGAGGGATATTACTTACGATTTTGTATGGGTATTATGAATTTTTGATCCCGAATTTTGATAATAGAGTCGCGATATTAAGTTTCATTACTACATCAATACCATTCCTATATTTAATCTTTTATAGCTTCTCCATTTTACTTGGTTTTAATCCTAATATAACAATTTTGTTTCAATGGCTCTCGTATTATGCTTTAATGGTGTGGGCTTTAGTTCAAGCGATTTACATGCTCAAATTTAAATGAATTACAACCAGTATAGATTATTTGGTTATTATAAAAAATTTTATCAAAATAATGAGAAATGGAGAGATGATATAAATGTTTTTGGATGATGAAAAAATATCACAGGTCGTCTTCTTCCCTCGGAAGGCCGATGAACCCAAAGAAGGGGACAGCATTAAGGTTATCAAGTTACCCATTCACGAAGATGTGATTATTGGGGGGATTCTCTTTTTAAAGGACAAAGAACTTCCCACGGTACTGATATTTCATGGAAATGGGGAAATCGCGCACGATTATCAGTATTTTTACGATCAATACTTCTCGTGTGGTGTCAACTTAGCCGTTATGGACTTTCGGGGTTATGGATTCAGCTCTCACAAACCAACTTACTCGAGTTTAATTACCGATGCAATGCCTGTCTTAGAGGAATTCAATAACTATAGAAAGAAACTAGTATTGAGTGACTCCTTATTTATTGAAGGTCGTTCCTTGGGAAGTGTTTGTGCGGCGGAAATTGGCGCTCATAACCCCCCAATTGTCAACGGAATTATTTTTGAGAGTGGGTTCGCTAGCTTATATAATATGATGAACCGTTTATTTCGGGTGAGAGGCGCAGATATAACTCCGGAGAAACTTAAACCTTACTCAAACGATACAAAAGCGAGTAAAATTAAAAAGCCAGTCCTTATTATCCATGGTACTAACGATTGGATCATTCCCAGTTCTGAAGGGGAGCTTTTATATGAAGTCCTACCAAAAGATATAGAAAAACGGCTCGTGCTTATTGATGGTGCCAGCCATAATGATATCCTTTCTCACACGGAGAAATATTTCGGCTCGTTAAAAAACTTCATAGAGCAATATAAATAAATTTTTAACGAAAGTTTTTTATAGAATCTTCACGTGAGCACGGAATTCTTTAACGCGTGCCCTAAGAGTGACTTCGGTCACATTTGCTAACTCTGCAATCTCTTTTTGTGTCCGGCTCTCACTATTAGACTTCGAGCTTAAATAAAGTGCTGCTGCAGCGATTCCTTTCGGGTCTTTTCCAGAGAAGAATAGCCCATTCTTTTTTGCCGCCTTAATGATATTGATCGCATCATTTCTGCATTTCATTGATAATTTTAAATCTTGACCGAATTTGTTAATATAGGAGGTGGGTGTGAGTCGCTTTATTTTCAAGTTGAATTTAGGCATGATTTCCAAACATATCAACCGAAAGCTTTTTAATAGTTTCTTCTTTGGGACTTGAGAAACGTCGACTATTTCTCCAATCGTGCGGGGGATTCCATGGACCCGAACGGCACAATATACCGATGCCGCTAAGAGCATATCGATGCTTCTCCCCATAGTTAATTTCTCCTTTACCGTTTGGGTATAAATCCGAATTGCATCTTCGGCAACATAATCGGGAAGTTTAAGTTGTCGTTCTAATCGCTGAAGATTGGGCAAAGCGACCCATAGATTCCTCTCAAAACTGGTGGTTAAGGACCTATGGATCTTTCCCAGTCGATTGAACTTAGATTTTAACTTGGGAGGGAGTATATTCCCATATGCGTCTGATGAGCCCTTAATTACAGTTCTCGGTCCTATCGGACTATAGACGCGTTCGTTGGTCTTTCTCTTTAACATTTCCTCCCTCGTAAAGGCTCTGCGAGGTGAGTCATCTATAATCCGTGAAAAGATACAACCACAGTTCAAACAGACATAAAAGCCATCTTCTTTTGAGATCTTGGGGGAATCGCAACACTGAGCCTCCGAATCTTTGTCGCTTGAACCATTATTTTCCATTATTATAGAATCCTCCGCTTTATCTTTATATATAAATTAGCACATATAAATGTTCTTTCGAGAATCTCTTTTTGAAAGAGATTTTCGCCATGATCATGATTTCACAATGAGATTTCTATTTAAGGAAGTAATCAAACCTTAAATAATCTACGGGATCTGATGAATTAAACTCCATATAATTCAATTAATTTTTACTATTTCGAGTATTTATACTATTTAGAATAAAACAATGTAAAAAAATAGGAATCATATTGCAATTTAATTTAACACATTATATTGTGAATACTTATCCATAACTTCCTTAAAAACCTTTTCTTTTTCTATTTAAATAGAAGTTTTTTTAGTTTGTCTTTTTATAGCTTAGAATTTTGGTTTTTAAATAGATTATAAAACATATATTTAAATGTGCTAGATTTAAATAATATTTAAATAATATTTAAATGGTTATAATCATTTATAAATAGTGAAAATGGCAAGAGCAGACAATAATGAAAGTAGCACCTCAGATGAAGAACAAGAATATGAAATCGACTATAAGATCGAAAATGTAGTCGCAACTGTTGTTGTTGAGATAGAGAAAAAAATAGATCTAACTATAATTGCGCGGAAGCATGTAGATGTAGAATATAACCCCGAACGGTTTCCTGGCTTGGTTATGCGAATTGAAGAGCCTAGAGCGACCATATTAATCTTCTCTACGGGGAAAATGGTCGTCACAGGGATGAGACGTGCCTCAGAAGCAGAAGCGGTCGTAGATAAGGCGATCAAGAATATCAAAAAAGCCGGTGTGAATGTTGGAGATCCAGAAATTACTATCCAGAATATCGTAGCAAGTGGCGATCTCCATACGCATGTCGATTTAAATATGGGCGCAATAGTAATGGAATCCGCGATGTACGAACCAGAAGTATTTCCTGGGTTAATTTATCGAATGAAAGTACCAAAAACCGTGTTTCTTATTTTTTCTACGGGGAAAATTGTGTGTACTGGAACTAAGAGTAGCAAGCCTGTTCTTAACAGACCTAAGCACAAAGAGGACGTACATGATGCGGTCATTAAACTCAATAAGGAAGTACGAGAACTAGACATCGCCCGCGATCAAATGGGTGGTGGCGAATACCAAGATATAACATTCATCTAAATACACACATAGCACTATGTTCTTCATTTAAAGTTTTTCTCATTTTTTTTCTTAATTTTTTGTTAAAAGGTTTTCGTAATATTTAAAACTTAACTTCCAAAGTTAAAGAGTAATAATTTTTTGATTATTAAACATTTCTAATCTTTTATAAACCTTATTCTAAGGTTTACGGTGCAATTCAACAAAAACTGAATAAAGAAATACGAGAACTCGACATCGCCCGCGACCAGATGGGTGGCGGCGAATATCAAGACATAACATTTATTTAAAACCCCAAAGTAAAAATTCAACATATCTCTTTAGCGTGCGTGAAAGGTCGGAAACTCCCCTATTTGTTTTTTGTTTTTCATTTTTACCCTATTAACTCCCTCTTTTTTTTAACTCTTTTTAAACCACCCTAATCTCATATTCGATCACTTTATTTCTCTAAACCAAATTAATTAATCCTTTAATATTATACAATAATAAGGAGTATATAGTAATATGTAATATATACAATGTTCTTTTAATGTAAATATCGATAGGATACTATAGACGATGGGAAAAAGATATTATTGTTCAAAGTGCGAACATTACCACTACAGGGGTCAGATCTATAAAGATCATCAAGAATTCAAAACCGTTTCTCCGGAAGAACGAGAGGCGCAGCGAGAAGAGGATATTGGAGATACTAAGAATAAGAAACCCCTCAACATCTCTGTTCGCGAACTGTTCGACGAATTAAGGGGCGAGTTAATAAACGAGATTAAAGACCCTG
>CAZDJH010000131.1:0-9030 GCA_964505645.1 uncultured archaeon
GAGGACGGCTCCCTATTATGGAAATATACAACGGCAAGTACGATTGCTTCTTCTCCCGCACTGGGCGATTTAGATGGTGATGGTAAACTCGAAGTGATGATAGGGAGTTATGATCATAGAGTGTATGCACTGAACGGCGAAGATGGCTCCTTAGCATGGAAATATAAGGCAGGTTATTCGATTTCCTCTTCCCCCGCGTTGGGTGACTTAGACAGCGATAGTACACTCGAGATAGTTTTTGGGAGTTGGAATAATAAAGTATATATCCTAAATCCCACTTCTTCAGGACAAATAGTTGGATGGCAGGGATTATCCGGAGATTCAGCTTTCATGAGATGGAAAAATCATAATGGTGTTGAAGATTTTGACGGGGATAAAGACGGGGATGCTGATGGAGATGGTAAGATGCCAAATGGTATTCCAAGTTTTCCGTATGTAATCTTTTTACCTATAACAGTTTTCGTAGTACTAGGTTTAACCCAAATTATTCGAAAGGAAATAGCGACAAAAACGCCCTAATCTAAATCTGGTCTTATTTCCAATTTTTTTTTTTTATCCTCATTTTTATCGACTTCATTTTTTGTAAATAACAAGCAAAATCCTTATTTTTAATTCATCAATCACGATATATTTATGCTCGATCATCTTAAATCCTTCTGTATTTTTAATAAATGATCTTCTGCTCACTTATAAGGTTTATGAGTAATTGCTCATTTATTAGCATGAGCACCATCTATAGGTACTTTCCGAAGGAAAAAAAGATATTATGCGAAAATATTTTGAATCTTCAATGGAACAAATCCTCAAAAAAGGGAAGTTAATTGATATCAATGAAGACAATATCAATATATTACACTCTAGAAGAATTCCATGTGGCATTGGAACTCATAATCTTAATTGCAACATCATTGGAGACTTTGGATGATTTAGGTAAGGAATTGAAAAGAATTATGAATGAATAAGATCTGATTCTGGAGAAAAATGAATTATAGAGAAAAAACGGAGCAGTTTTTTCTTAATTATAATCTATGTTCCTCCCCTCAATTTTCATTTTAGGTTCTTTAGAGATTCTCTTTTATTATCTTAATACTCATATCTTTATTCTAAACAAAAATAAGAGGATTTTATCAATATTTTAATTTACGTTTTAATTTTTATGTGGAAATTAAATATTTATGGATAGGGAGTTATTATTAATTTGAGGGAATTTAAATTAATTACAAAGAAAGTAGCATATTAGAAAAAGATTGTAGATTACTATACTTCTTGGAGATAGAGGGTGACTTTTGTCCCTTTCTTTGCCCCTTCCGGGCGAGCACTAATAGACATTTGCCCCTCAAAATAGTTGATTAATTTATATACGAAAATTAAGCCCAATCCTAAACGCCTCTTAGAATTTATGATATCTAAACGTTCTCGGTTGAGGCTGCTTTTTAATTGTTCACTAATCCCCGTTCCATTGTCAAGAATCTTAACCTTCACATATCTTATCTTCTTTTTAACTATGATTGAGGCGTTTATGTCTATTTTAACAATCGGGCTTTCATTATACCTGAATGAATTCATTAAAAGGTTATAAAACAACTCAGAAAGATAATTGTTCGCTTTTACATATAACTCATCTTCTTCGAGATGGAAATTTATTTCAGATTGCTTATGCACATAAATTTCTTCTACTTTTTGAATAGCTTGAAGGATTTGGCCGCCTAATTCTACTTCTTTAACAGGCAGTTTTTTTAAGTCCAAATCAGATAGAATTCGGATATTTGAAATGAGATTAGACCCCCGATTAACTTGGTTTTGAATAATTTTAAATAAGCCTAACAGTTCATCTCTTTTTTCTTTTGTTCCCCATTCGGATAACCTAATTGTACAAAATTCACCGGCATTCAAGAGAGATTGGAGGATATTATTGACATCATGTAAAAAGAGATCCTTGTATAACTCGGCTCGATCATAAACCTTTCGATATTGAATATTAGTGCTTTCCATCCTATATTCGAGGATTGCAACGATTGAAATGCTTAAGAATATAGAAGCCAAAACAATTGCCATCCCTTGACGGAGTTCATATGCCCACGGATAGCCAAGGCCCTCTAAAATAATTGTTACTATACTTATAAATCCTATTATCATTGCAAAACTAAAAAGACCGTAAGTGGGTGTCTCTTTTTTGAAATAAATATATAAACTTAATTCAATTCCAAAAATTAAAATTCCTAATATTACATATTCTATTCCGATAATCATTAATGCCATTATAGCAATAAATATGATACTTATATAAACATAATATTTCAAGTCGGCTTTACTTAGAAATAATTCGTAATATTTATGGAAAATCGTTATAAAAAGGAAGATGGTGGCAAAAAGATAAAATAGAAGCGATATGGATGAATTTGAGAATGTTATCAACTTTACTACGGAAAAGATGAGCCCAATAGTGAGCGATATGTAGGAGCATAGTAAGAGATAAAATTCATGGCGTTTACTAATGGCAAAAAGTAGCATAAAAGTTGCAATAGTCATCAGAATTACTTGTGTTGTCTCAATTATTAACAGCGATGATGTAAATTGATATATCATATTTTAAAGAATTTTGATCTCTAAACCAATATATATACTAAAATATTTTTATTATTTATAAGTATAGGTTAGAAATTATGTAATTATAAAGTAATTTTTCAGAAAAAATAAGGGTTGGTATATCTTTCAAAAGGTCGAAGAAATCCAACTCCATTTCAAAAAAAATGCTAAAAAATCACCTTGAATCTTGATCAAAATACTTTATAATTACGAAATTATAAAATATATAATCTGGGATAGATAATTGAGGTTAATTGGAATATTTGTTCCTTATAGTCTTTTATTTCATATCTGGGGAGTTAATTTTTAAAAAGAATAAATAAAAGAGAAATACAAGATTTTTTTTTCAGTTTTGGGATTATTGTTTGTCTAAGAGACTTTGCTGAATAGTAGATGGAAAATAATATGAGTTCTGAAACCAGTTTTATAAATGATCTTCGAGCCATTCTGCTAAATCATTCAAAACCTCTTCCCGAGCTTCTTGTGTTTCATTATAGACCTCATGATATAAGCCATCATAAACTTTCACCATTTTATCATCCATTTTATAATGTTCCTTTAACTCATTTATTCCAAACATAGCCTTATCCTCTTTCCCGCATTGTACTAATAATGGAAGAGAGAATTCTTCTATAATATTGTTTAAATTGGTGAATTTCTCCATCATCTCTTTGGCTAGCCTAGCAGTTACTTCCTCATAATTGACCAAGGAATCATCAATATATGCTTGAACGACTTCAGGATCGTGACTTAAAAAGTTAGGATCAAGCCCTGAGTCAAATGTCATCTTAGGGGCGATTTTAGAAAATATTTTTGATAAAAATTTTATAAATCCCGATACGTCCTCCCCCACAGAATTTCCAGTTCCAGAAAGGATTAATCCATCCAAGAGACCCTCATATTTATAAGTAAAATATTGCGCAATTCCAGAACCCATGGAATGTCCCAACATAAAATAGGGAATATTAGAGTGTTTTTCTCTTATTATATCGTAGAACGTTCGCTCATCCTCCACATAAAAATCAAAGGAATCTGTATAGTTCCGAATACCTTCCGATTTTCCATGTCCCCGATGATCGTCAGCATATATCGCATATCCCATTGGTACTAATTTATCAACTACATTACCATACCTTCCAGAATGTTCTCCAAATCCATGAACTAATTGTATTACTGCTTTTGGCGTACTATCTGGTAACCATGCTTGATAATATATTCTGAGGTCTTTTTCTCCAAGAAATTCACTTTCTATATGCTTCATTTTTTCAACTTTTGTTTTAATTTCTTAAATAATATAATATTTAAATAAATAAAAGTGCCTAAGGTAATTAAACGTTATTGATCATAGCTAATGTTCATATTATTCGAAAAAACTAAGCCTTTTTTTGCCCTTACAAATGATTTTGAGCAATTATATCGATCAAATCACTAAAATTCTTGCTGCTGTTTTAAATCAAAATAGATAATCGATTTTTAAGTCCTTTTACCCTGTAAATTCACTTTATATATGCTTCATTTTTGTAAACATTTACTTAGTTATGCTCTTAACAATATTATGTTATTAAAAATAGATGGGTTTCCGATCCCTATTATATAACATTCAGGATTATAATGGTCTGGGCTTAGTAATAGTAATTGGTAAGAAGGGATATCTCCATTCCTAATAATGCCCCGAACAGCCGAACGAAGTTAGTATCGTAAAGGCCTAGCCGAATTATTGAACACATCCCCTTAGGGGGTCTGTAACTCACATTATATTTTCCCAATTTCTAAATCAAAAATTCATACCTAAACTCGTGATTTGAGGTAATAATCATTTCCATAATTATTAATGGTTTTTAATGAAAAATGTAGGAATAATCAATACTTTTCTAAAGAAGAGAACACTTAATAAAAAAAAGGTATAACTTTTTTAATTTTATTACTTTCTATTATTATATGACATTAAAATCAATGAAAGTAAATAAAAAAGGAATGATTACCATTCCTAATGAAATACGGGAAAAATATAATATCGCTGAGGGGAGTGAAGTATTGGTGATTGAGATTCTCGGAGAGATACAAATAATCCCCGTATTAGACTTTGAAGATATACAAAAGCACCTTCCCACTAGAAAAGAAATGGAAGATGTATATTTTAAAAGTAAAGAAACTGAATTGGAGCTGGAAAAATAATGCCTAAAGCATGCATCGATGCGGGAGTTTTAGGTATACACTTTTCAGACGACCCCACACAGGAAGTAAACGAGCTAATGAACTCCGTTTTAACCGAAGAGATTATAGCATACATATTGCGACCGATCCTTATTGAAAGCTATTTTCATATTTGTAAACTGAAAGGGATTGAAATTGCTCAAATTACGATTGTATCGTTTATCCAAAAATATCCCGTTAAATTGGTTAATATCACCGATAATCTTATTTTTTCTGCTGGGAAACTGAAGTGTCAGAATAGAAAGACTCTCTCTTATAATGATTGCTTAACTATTGGGTTCTGCTTGAATAATAAAGTCGAATTCCATACTACGGAAAAAAATCTTAAAAGAATACCCAATGATACTCTAAAGAGACTAAAAACCGTAAAATATAAATTTTAGATATTTACTTTATTTCATTCTAATGGTGTATTCAGTCAAGCAGCTTTTATGAAATAAATAAAAGTGCCTTAGGTAATTAAATGTTTTGATCATAATTAATGTTTATATTATTCGAAAAAACCAAGCATTATTTCGCCCTTACAAATATTTTTAACCAATAGAGTTAATCAGATCACTAAAAATCTTGCTGCTTTTTTAAATTTGAATGTGAATTCTCGATTAATGGTAAAATAATTATGGGAAAACTAATTTAATAAAATATTACAAGATATATTTTTATATTTTCTTCTTTATCTTTAATATGATTCATGCATTTTTATTTTGGAGAGCTTTTTTATTAAAATTTCATTGGGGGATAGGATCGAGAAGATTCTCTGCTCGTTTTTTATCCCATCTCACATAAAGAACCACTGCGATCGAAAATACGCTAATTCCTCCAATAGTACCACCAATAATCACATAAACTCCAATAGGAACTGAAATTGTAATGCGATAGCTAGATTGATACTTCATTTCTGTTTTATTTGTGTAGTCCCGCGTGTATATTAAATATTGATACGTTCCAACTTGTAAGGTGTCTATTGTAAAGTCGAAGTAATGTTGATTTTCATTAAACTCATTTCGAATTTGATGGTAAAAAAAACTATTAAAATTGTCTGTCGAAAAAATCACAAAGAGGGATTCGATTCCCGACGCATCATCGGAGGTATTAATAATAAAATTCACTTCTGTGCTAAGGAAACCGTTTGTTATTGATACTCCAACATTGGTGATATTTGGACTTTCAGTATCCGGAAGGGTTATAAATGAAAAGTTTGAAGTTCCCAAGAGGTTATGGCCCGAGATGGATACATTATAGGTGATATTAGCTCCCAAGGGCAAACGAATCTTTACATTCCCATTTCTATCCCCATATACAGTTCTGCCAATCCCTTCATCATCATTGAAGATATATACCCGCGGATTTTGAACCGTTCTGCTATAGTTGTCTTTAATAGTTAAATTAAGCATTTGTCCCTCATAAACCTCAGCGGGAAATGGGTCTTCAGATACAACACCTGCTATGTCCGTATAAATATCGGTCTCTGGATCTCCCAATAGGCAATAAGTTAAAAGCTGTTTCCTGTGTGCTTGATTATAATAGGGGTTTTTTTCATAGAGATAATAATCGCTATTCAGATATGCAACCTTAGAATCATAAAGCGTTTTACCTTGCTGGTAAGTGTGATCCTCGAAAAAGACCTTCCAGAAGAGCTTCGCATTGCCTCTATTTAATGCTTCTAAATCTGAATCATCAGGAAAGTAATAGGTGATTCGCATTGCACCTATATATCCTATCGCACCCCCATCAACTTTTTTAATAAGAACCTCTCCCATATTATCATCAGTAGAATCATAAGGTGAGGTAGCACACGCATCAGCATAGATTAAGGATGGCATATCGTTATTTGTGACACTTTGTGCATTAGTCTTTGTATATATTTCCCTTGATCCACCTCCAGCAGGTTTATTATATTTGTCACTAAAAGTAGTGGGGTTCCCATGTCCAGCGAAAATGATCGTGGAATGCCCATTATTAACTTCATTTCTAAAACTGGTCTGGTCTAAGAAAGTATAATTTCCAGGGGGAGAGTAGTGACTGGTATTAGCACAGAGGTGGGTAAAGCTCATCCGATCTTGAACGTAATTCTGCCAGATATATGTCGTTAACTCCGCTTCATCCTCGCCACCTCCCTCAATTTCAGAAACGCCCCCAGCCAACAACATATCATTCATCCAATCCCCAATCTTGGGGTTCTGTTCATATTTCAAGGTTTTATTTACCATTTGAGCCAGCTCACTTCCTGTACTTGCAGGCAACCTTCCAACATAAACTTCTGGGATCCAATCGATCTCGTCCGTACCATTAGCATTAAATGCGGATGACTCTCCGTATATTCCATCCCCATCGGTATCCCATGTTCCATTGAGATCAGCGTAGTAATAATCCGTTGGCTTAGATGTTTCACTTCCAAGCGGTTCAGAATCGTCGACCAGTTCTGTATCACTATTATGTACATAACGGATCGGAATCAAATCATCTTGGGCATCACCCGCCAATAGAACCCAACGAATCCCATCGGAATTATAATAAGATCTAATCATTTTCCTTATCTTAGTTGCGTTATCATCGCTTTCATTTCCATAGAGAGAAAAGTTGCTCAATATAAGCGTTTTTACCCCTTTTTGGTTCTTATATCTTGCTAACGGTTCAACAGCATCCCGAAAGCTTTCACTCCCATTCGGGACAATGATAAGCATTTCTAAACCTTGATCGTACCAGCTTTTATTTAAGGAATCATAATCGATCTCTGGTAAATCAGAAAGGTCAATATCTGGAGAAGTACTTGATGTTGAGATTTTGCTAAAACCGTAATGGAGAGAGTAATCAAAAAGTATTGTACTTGGCGCTAAGATTGACACCATAAGCATCATAGTTATGAAAAATAAAAAGAATCGGTTCTGATGAATTATTTTTTGAGCCATTTTTTCTCATTCTACTTTAAAATTAAGATAAATATGATCTCTTTCCATAAAAATTTGATTACTATTAAACGCTTGATTTTGTTTAAAAGCATAAAAAAATTATAAGTTTACCAATGGTGTGGAAATAATCTTCATTTTTCCCCATTATCAATATCAAGGCCAGATTTTAGTGAATTTAAATATATTATACTTGATATTGAGATAAGAACAATTTAATTCAATTTTATTATCATTTAATGAAAAATAAATAAAAAAACAAAAAACCCAGAATAAGAATAAGAGTAAAGTAAGAGGTACATCTAATTTTTATTGCTCTAGTTCCCGAAATCGCAAAAGAAGTTTTTTTTGCTCCTTTGTAATATCCTTAGGTATTACTATATTAATTACTATATATTGATCGCCTCTCCCGCGACCTCGCATATAAGGTACGCCATGATTTTTGATTCGAAACTCGGTACCATATTCTGTTTCACGCGGGATATCCAGCTCTCGTTGAATTATCTCTTCTTTTTTAAAACTCAAAGTGGGAACAGTAATTTGACCCCCTAGGGTTGCTGTCACGAAGTCCACATCGGCTTTTGTATATAAATCATTTCCCCTTCTGATAAAATTTTCGTCTTGTTTAATATTTATCCTCAGATATAAATCCCCGGGAATCGCATCAACGGAAGGAATATGCCCTGCGCCTTGAACCTTTAAGTGAACCCCATCCTCAACACCTTCGGGAATATCTATTCCTTTTATGGTCTTTTCTTCGCGAACGACCTTCTTTCCATTACATTCTTCACATTTATCCTTAATAATCTTACCCTTGCCATCGCAATAGGGGCATTCTGTTTCTCTGATAATTGTTCCAAAACCAGAACGGCTCATTTTTCTATAACGCCCCGAACCTTGACATTCTGGGCATATCTCAACCGAAGAAGGATCTTCGGCTCCGGTACCATCACATTCGGAGCAAGGTACATATCGCTCTATTGTTACTTCCTTTCTGGCTCCAAATATAGAATCCTTAAAGGAAATATTTAAGATTTCTTCGATATCTTGTCCCACTTCTTGTCGTCTTCTCCGAGTTCTCTGGCTGCTCCCGACTCCAAAGCCCCCGAACCCCCCAAATCCGCCAAAAAAAGACTTGAAAATCTCATCGAGGCCTGGAATTCCGCCACTAAATATATCTCCAAGATCAACATCGACACCACGAAACCCAAATGTATCATATTGTCGACGCTTATCTTCATCGCTTAAAACCTCATAAGCCTCTTGTACTTCGATAAACTTATCTTTCGCGTGAGGGTCGTCCTTATTTACATCAGGATGGAAC
>CAZDJH010000131.1:9040-9407 GCA_964505645.1 uncultured archaeon
CTAGTTTTCTATAGGCAAGTTTTATTTCATCGGTGGTGGCATCTTTATCAATGCCCAGAACCTCATAATAATCTCGTTTGCTATTTGAACTCATAGACTCTACACCATGTAATTGAAATAATTAAATTAAAACCTAACTAGTTAAATCTATAATTTCATTTATTTTTTTAGGTATTTTAACGATGACTGTCTTATAAAACTTAGAAATAAGATTGATAATATATTTGTAAAGAGATTTTATGTAATGAAAGCAGAAAAAAGGATATATATTAATGATTTTAAAAGCATCTTATGGGTTTTCAGTGGCTAATGTGATGCCAAATTTTAAAATGTCATCGCTTTTTCTACCATTTTTCTAATCAAAGTT
>CAZDJH010000132.1:0-9327 GCA_964505645.1 uncultured archaeon
TTAGATGATTTTATAGAACAACTAATGAGTTCATTTGTTGAGGAATACAAGATTTATGATTATGCTATTCTCGATGATTTTGATAATAAAATCAAATTAATGAAAGTTTTCCTTAAGAAAGTTTTTACTTCAAATGAAGCTTTATATTATAGTGAAAAAGCAAACAGATTGTTAGTTGAAAGAGCAAGATTAATAGGTAATACTAGAATAATAACTGATATTCGACCGATCTTTAAAGAAGATGAGATAAAAGAACCAGAATATAGCTTAATCATTCATAATCTTAGAATATTCTAAACAAATTCTTAGAGAGATTTCTAAAGGATTTTTGAATATTCATGAAATTACATTTCCGATACCAAGAATTATTTTTATTGAAAACTCAATTCAGATTGAATGGAAATTTAATAATTCTGATATAACTATAAAACTTTCTGATTATATTAACGATGTTTCCATATATTCAAGTGAAAAAAATGGTCCTCCTACTTATGGTAATATTAAGAAGGAAAGAATAATAGATAGGGTGATTTTTTGGTTGACACAATATCTTCAATCTTAAAAAAATATTTAAATAGAGAAATTCCTAACGATGAATTTATATTCAGAAGAGTTCATATTAATCTTTTTATTCAACAAAGACCACATCATAGATTAGAAATAGTTACAGGTATTTTTAGAAATGAGCAAGGAGATGGAATGTCTGTTGATTGGGAAAGAATTGAACCAGATCCTAATATTACTCAGACAAGAGATGGAAGAGACCCAAGTGATTTCGGAGTAGTAGTTATGAGTATTTTTGATATAAAAGATAGTGACCATAATCTACAAGTAATCAGTGATCAAAATCCTTATCCCGCACACAGCTTGGTCAAAGGGATTCCTATGCCATTAAATATCTTAAAAAGGGAATATAGAGAAGATTTTGATAAATTATCCGACAGAGAAAGAAGCATTAAGGATTCTCGTTTATTAGCAATAAGAAAATTCTTATGTAAAAAAGCATTTTGGATAAAAGAATTAAATCATGATGATTTGAAAGATCCCCCGTCTGATTTTAATTATCAAGATGAATTTAAAGATCGAATTGAATTTTTCTTTTGCGATAGGGGCCATCCAATTCCCTCTTAGTTTCATTTAGAATATTTGATTTGATATTTAAAATTTGAAAGAGGTTGTGGTCTTTTCTGAAACATCAGCTTTTTCAGTGGTGCCATCCTTTTTATCTTTTAAAACTTTTCTAATCCTAATTAAAGTACTCAGATTTTCGGGGAGATACGAGTCAAGTATTAATATCTTAACTGATTTATAGAGATTTCAGCATTTCTTCGATATATACCTTCAATTGGAATTTGGCGTATAGTAAATAAAACGCGTTATAATCGTCGAGCTTATAGTCGAGTACTTGGGTGTTCGGGGGGCAGAGCGGGTTTTTATTGTAATTTGGGCAGCCATTTGGGTGGTTGGGGTACGGTAAGCTACACCATCGGAATGGCTTTTTTGAGAAGTGGATTGACGATTTTTCTATTTCACGTATGTGAAAGGTGAGTAAGTCCGTAATATCCATAATTATCCCGCACGCTTTATAATCTTTAAGAAGGGAGCCGTTTTTAATTTATTTATGACGATTTATTTCCTATGCCTCCAGCATATCCGAGAGGGAATGACGTTGAGTTCTCCATTAAATGTGCGCTTGTAGCCTATTATTTTGTTTCCCATTTTGCCGGGCTCTTGGGTCTTGTAGAGTGCCTTGCCCATTGAGTCGGTTTTTGTAAGCTTTCGAACCTTGACACACCCCATATAATAACGGTTAAAAGAATCAAACTAAATATTCCTCTGCTTTAATTGATAATAGTCGATCAGCTTCAATTAATCCCATTTCTCTTACCTTTTTATTTATTAACCATAGTTCTGAATGAATACCCTCATCTAAATTGCTTTGATTTCTTCCTGGAAGACGTAAGATGCATGAATTTAAATCTTCCAAGATTCCATAAACGAAATCGCGAGTTATAATTGCCCAAAAATTCTCTACTTTTATCAACTTAAAATATTCTTGGGGTTTATACTGCTTGCATTTATATTTAAAGTGAAAAACTTCGGAATCGTTAATGTAAATAGGCATTCCGCAATACATACAACGCTTAAGATAGCCCTTTACTTTCAGGTATCTAGGTTCTTCTATCAAGTAATCCTTAAATCTTGAAACCCCATATCGAACCTTATAGCCGCTATTACTTTCAAACTTAAAGAACATATAATTATCTTCGGCCAATTTATCTGAATAATACCTTATCTTAGATCTTGACCATTCTTGAGAAGTATAGTTTCCCATCTGAAGAAAAAAATCAGATCTTAAGTAATCATAGATTTCCGAAACGGAGCATGGTTGGAATTCTAAAATTATTGATTGTATGATGTCCATTGTTAAGATTTAAATCCTTTAAAAGTGTCTATGTTTATAATTCTTTTAAGAACTTAATTTTTTTAAGTTTGTCTTCAAATCCTTCATCAAAAATAATATCCTTTCCGATAATATTATACCGAATGGAGTGAAATTCAATGAATTTTTCTAATTTTGGATATTTTTGTTGATAATTAAAAAATCGATCATTAGTAATTATGTAGGAATTATGCTTTCGAGCAAACTTTATAATAAACCAATCATCATCTCTCCCCGCGGGAGCTTGACTAACATTTGGATTGGTTAATAATTGGTTAAAAGTATATTTATCCCGTTCTGGAATATGATGTCTTAAGCCAGCTCCAAAAACGATAAGGATATTTCCTTCGGGAATACCTAACTCTTGAAGCTTTTTTTTACATCTAATCACATCCCCTATAGATGCCTTTCTAGAGTTTGTATTGGCACGTGCTATATTTGAACCATCCAGTATAAAAGAATATTTTAATCTTTCTGTTTTATGGTCGTAGTCCTCAAAATCATCATCCAGATCTTCAACAGTTGGGGAGGGGCCAATACTCAAGCCAAATCCAATATTCTTGGCTATTTCTTTCTTTTTAGATTGAGGATAATTGATTTCTTGATAATACCCCTTTTCAGTGACTTCTCTTTTAAAGTCTTTTAGTAATGATAACTGGGAATTTAATGATTTAATAGAATCTTCATTACCATTTACCTTTTCCTCTTCTATTTTCTTTTCCAAAATTTTAATAATTCCATCTAAATCCTGCTTTAAAGGTAAAATGTTAATGAATTTAGTAATACCGCCCTTCTTAACCATTTCTTCTTGGAATTTATATAAATTTTGGCTGTGTTCATGGTCTAAAAGTGCATAGGACTCATCCAAAATCACCATATTATATTTTGCCATTTTCGCGGACATTGATATTATTGATCTGCAATAGGCATAGGTCTTCTCACCACTGGAAAACTCTTCCAAATCCCTTGTTTCTTCCAAGCCTTCTTTAGTCTCAAATACTATTGCCTTATTAGTAATGTCAAATTCCTTAATTCGAGAATAGTCTTTAAAAACATATTTGAAGAATTCTTCCTTATCATAAATTTCCTTGAATATTTTATCAAATTGCCGGTTTATTATATCAAAATGTTTTTTATTCTTTGGGTTTTTACCGTCCAATATCCTTGAAATGTCACTCTTTAAAACTGATAAACGTGTTTGAAGCTCATAGGTTTCTTCTAAATATTTATCCAATTTTCCTCTGTGGGTTTTAAAATAATCAATAAATTCTCCTTCTTCTGAAAATCCAAATCTTTTAGCCGCATTTTTAATCTTTTGGGCTATGGGATCCAATTTATTTCTAGAATTATCAATCTTTTTTTGCAATTCTTGTTTCTCTATTTCCGTTTTTGAGAGTTGAGCAGAATTTTCTTCAATTCGTTGTTCTATCTCTGACTTTGATTCAATGCAAAACTTTTCCAGATCATCTTTTTTTTCAGCATATACGTGCCTTTTTTTTAGTTTATTTATAAGCGATATTTTTGAGGGGAGTTCATTCAGTTTATCAATTCTTTTTGAGATTTCCTTAATTTCTTCTGTCAAGTTTAATGTTTCCTTTCTTAATGTCTTATTACTTTCTTCTAATTGACTTTTCTTTTTCTCTAAGTTATTTATTCTTGTCTCTAAGTCTACATAATCATCTAATTTGGAACTCTTTCCTTTCAGTTTCTCTTCTAAGCCTTTTACTTTTTTGTTAAGCTTATCATAATCTTTTAAAGCGTCTAGTAGATTTCTGCTTTCTTTTATGGTGTGGTTATATTTTAAAACTCGTTTTTTATACTGTTTTAATTCCTCCGATTGTTTAAATTCCATACTGTTTTCTTTAAAGACCTCAAAAAAGTCTGAAAAGGATAAATTGAGGATATTCTCCTCCGGAAATTCGGCCCGAATGAATCTTTCTCTTCCAAACTTTGTAGATCTTGCTTTACTACAAATATCTCTCATTTGAGATAAAAAACTGTTGATTTCTATTATCCTATCATTCTTCTTATTTAGAACCTCAATCTTTTTTTTAAGGGTTTCTATTTCTCGCTCTTTATTCTCAATAGTTTCCTTTATTGTATCCGCATCCTTCTTAAAGTCAAATTGAGGTTCCAATTGCTTTCTTAGCTTATCCTTTTTATTTTGAACCTTTTTTAGTTTCTTTAAAATTTCTTTTGTTTCTTTATTATATCGATTCTGTAAATAATCTAATTTTTGTTTTATTTTTTGTAAATTCTCATAATTTGAATCTATTTCGCGCTGAATCCTATTTATATCTTCATCCGTCTTGTTTTTTTGATCTTTAAGTTTTTCAATATCATTTTTGCTTATAAATAATAAATCCTCTAATAAATCCAATATTCTCTGTAAATTATTAATTGTTTCCCTTCTGGTATTAATACTGCTTTCAATGTTAGAGTTTTTGTTAAGCTGTTCGCTAAAGCTCTGTTGCAGTTGGGTGTATTCCTCAATAGTCTTCTCTTCTGCTTGTCTATTTAGCCAATTCTTATAATCTTCTAAATATGAGATCTTTTTTTCCAGCTTATCCAATTTTTGAGCGATTTTTGCAATAAAAATATCCTTAAAGAAGTAGATCTGTTGCGCTAAGCTTTCATTTCCCCTAATCGTCCGTATGTATACATTTTCCTGAAATTCATTGAAATTAATTTTATTTTCTTCCTTTTCTTCTCCTTTATAGAAATTTCCTAATGTTAGGGGGTTAATTTTATTAATATTATTATTATATCTCCACAGAAGAGGGCGTAAATTGGCCTTAAATAATACTTTTGTACCATCCATGAATGTAATTTCGCATTGTTCGAAAATTTTACTCGTTTTCTTGAATTTTTCCTCATTTTCAAACGTATAATTCCCCGTCGCAATCTCTAGAAGGGTGGCCGCATTTGATTTCCCTACTCCGTTTTTTCCATGAATTGTAATTATACTTTCCGGTTTAATTTCAGGTATCGTCTTTTTTCCCTTCGTGTTTAATTCTATTTTAAGGTTATGGTTTAGTGAGCTGCTCATTTCTAATTAATCCTCCACTCTCTTCACTTCATTTGGTCAATATATTTCTGTAATTGTTCTTTAGGCCCATTTTTGAAGTCGTTGAATTTAACGACGGAATCTAAAAACTCTTGATAGACTTGGTCCAGTTTGAACTCTCGCATTGTCTTTTGAATTAAATTGTCTGTAATCTCTTCATAATCCATTTTAAATCACTTGAATGTTTTTTACTTAAATTATTAAGATTCTACTAATTTTTTACTTATGTCTTATCCTATATATATCTTTTATATATCTAATTAGAAATATTAAACTATTGATTTTTAAATTTGTAGTTTTTTTTTGGATATTAATTAATCACTATACTATCTACCCCTTCTCTTTTATAAAGGGATTATCATTTTCAAATATATCATTTCAAGATTAATTCAAAATCAAAGAGGATAAAAAGATGTGTATTTCAAAAGATAAAGCTGAAAATCCCATTATTCAAGTTGGAGAGAAGTCAAATAAATCGAAATATGATTTCTTACGTATGTATTATACAAAATGGAATCAAATAATAAAATCTAGACCGCGAGTTATTATTGATACCCACGCAGGAAGCGGAATTGTTGAACTATTGAAAAATAAATCGATTTTGGGAAATGATCAAACAGAATTCATTTATGAATGAATTTTCTATTCTGAGATATAATTGTAAATGCTGTCTTTAATTCTAAGCATTTGCGAATTATGCGCCTCCGCTTTACATAGGATTTTTTTTAGATTATTCTTTTTCACAATTTCTCTGATATGATTATAATGCTTTTTATCTCTTTCAGCTATCCCCGTCGCCTTAATGTAATTCATTTTACCGATCCAAATGGATTCCGTGCAAAAAGGAAACAGTTTGTTGATTAAAGGAAAGGGATCCGCATCTAAGAAGGGTTCGATTGAGACGCTGGTCATAAAGCCTTGTCTAAACGCAAACTTTAGAGACTTAAATCGCCCCTCGAAAGGAGGTGCTCCCGGCTCCCAAAACTTCAATCTCTGATTCTCTAAAGATGTGATGGTGAATCGAAACTGAAGCAACCTCTTTTCATTCGTGAATTCTGTACATATTGCTTTAATACATGTTAATCGGGGTTTGGTCGTTACTAAAACCTCGTTTCCTGCATTTATTAGTTTTCTGAGCACTATTATACAATTAGACAAGGATTCTTCGGTTATATCATGAGATGTCGGGAACATCACTCGACCTTGTCTTTTTGCATACCCTTTATGTATTTTATTTAACTTTGGCTCCATAATTTTCCAAGTAGCATTAGTCTTCCGTTTGAAACGAATTGCCATCTTTTTTGCATAACAATAACGGCAATTATTTGAGCAACCGTTGTAAACATTAACGTTGGAGTCTGCCCATTCCTTTGTACCCTCCGTAATCTTATGAGAGTTTGTTTCCGCAAATCTCATAATTCGATGTTATTTTCCTAAATTATTAAATTATCTAATCTTAATCTAGTTTATGCTTTCCTCTAATTAATTTTGGCATCTTTGTCTCTTATTTTTTTGTAATACTTATATATTACTATAGCGTGTGTGCTATTATTTATTAGTTAACTTAATACTGGAGACCAGAGAGGGGTTAGAATTAATGAGATTGCTTAAAACTTGGAGTAATTCTGCTTTAGTTTTTCGCTCAAGAGCATCTTTTATTTCATAATAACCCATAATTTTATTTTTTTTCCTCTGGTTGACAATATTGACAGTTAAATGGAAGAGAACGTTCTAAAATAAATATATCTTTATTAAGAATTTAAAAATTGCGATAATTAGAATTTACGGGGATTTACTCCGTTGATGTGTGGCGACAACTATAAAAAAGTTATCTAGATTTAAGAAATCTTACCTTTTCTTCAAAAATTATGCTTCATAAATATGATGATTTGCTTTTATTTTTGCCACACGTTTAAGATTTGTAAAAGGGCTCTCCCTTATACTCTATTTCTATATTGGCCCAATTCATTTTTGTAATTTTCATATCTAAAACCTAATTTTTATACACAACTTTTACATAATTCAATTGATTTAATTCAGTAATTTTAAATATCTTTTAAATAATATTTTATTTATAACACCATATAATATGAAATACAGATATTAATTGGAGTTTTTTATAATATTTTTTATAATTTGTGATTAATATGCCAGAAAAAACCGATTTAATGAAAGAATATGAAGAAAAACACCCTGGTAAGTATGCTATTTGGAATGGAAAAATAACAAAACAATTTAAGAGATGGAAAAACAAATATAAGCAAATAAAAAAGCCCTCAATTGAAATTAAGACTAATTTTGAAATTCTATTATTCCTTGCAATCTCAAAGTTAAAAGATCCTACATATAATAACATTATGGAATTTTGTACTTCATTTAATTTGAAAAGTAACGAGGTACTAAAAACCATTCTAAAAAAGATTAGGGAAGATGATATAATTCTCTCCATTAATAATGGTTCGGACCTAAGAGATATTTATGAAGATTTATTTAAATTAGAAAACTTTCAATTGCCATTTACGATAAAAATTAATGAGGCATTTCAAATATTATCTAACTTTAAATTTGAAAGCCCATTAAAAATGATTGACTTTTTAAAAAGCTTAAAAAAAAAATACCCGGAGCTCTTAACTTTAAGTTCCTCCAAACATAATCAACGGGAAGATTTGATTACATTTAAAAGGTTATTTCCTAATCATGTAAAATTTAAATTAAACAATAGGTGGATTCTTTGATTCATAATTTTAGAAAGGAATATAATAATCTCTATGATAATTATATATATTATGATAGAGAAAAAATTAAACGGATTTTTCTAATATTTGAAGGAAAGGGTGGAAGCCAAATAATTTCAGATGAAATTATACCTGAAAAGACCAAAATCAAGGATTTTTTAATTTTAAATTCTGAAATGGAACGGGGGTTAAAGTATGTGGAAACCCAACTTTTTAAATTAGTAAAAGAAACTCAGCCAATATCCTCATATTTATTTTATTTCTCTCAATATGGGGGGAGTAAAACTCAATTCTTAAATTTAGTCGAAGAAGAGATTAATAATAAAATAAATCAAACAATTTCAATTTTTATAGATGACTTGACCCAATTAAAGCCAAGCTATATTTTTGAAGAAATCATGTCTCAATTAATTCATGACATTGGACTAATTAGGGATTTTAATGATAATAATACATATGACCAGTTTTTTGAAGATATTTATCCAATTATTTCCGACATTAATGTTGCTATGAGACAATCGGCAAATCTTAAAAAAGCTGAAAGTTTAATTGAATCACTCAGTACAGAGAATCCTAAAAGAAAAAGAATTCTTTTAGAGTTAAATGAGTTGCTTCACACAACCATCTTAGTAGATAAAGTAGATATTCTAAAAAAAATTAAAAAATTAATGCAAAAATGTACTGAAAATAATTTAGTTTTTTTATTTCTCTTTGATGAGGTTGACTTATGGATTGATGAAGATAGTTCTGAATTAAGATTTAGTAGAAAGTTAATGAGAATATCTAAATTATTAAAAAGTTTATTAGAATTCCCAGATCATAATATAAAGTTATTTTTCTTATTTGCTTGTACTGATCGAGTGAATAGGTTATTTCAAGAGCAGCAAAGTCAATTTTCAGTAAGAACCCCCACAGCTACCCGATTGATTAGGATTTTTAATAATGCTGAAAAAATGGATATGCTTGTAAAAAGAGCGTGCGAGATTGAAGAAGTTGAAAACGAAGCAGAAAAAATAAAAAAACTTGTAGCAACAACTTTAAAATCAGATATAATAAAAATAGCAGTCAGATCCGGTAGATAC
>CAZDJH010000133.1:0-9220 GCA_964505645.1 uncultured archaeon
ATTATGAAAGGTAAGAAACTCATATTCTAGCGCCTTTTTGGGTATATGGGTCTATCTGACCCAATAATACCCATATTTTTTTTTCATTGTTCAATTTTAAAGGATATAGGGGATTCTCTCTTAAAAAATCTGAAGGTATAACATCTTTTTATTTAATTTCTCTATTTTATTTTTAAATAAATTAAAAAAATATAGGAGATGTTTCCATTAAGTAAAGTAAAATGTAATACTATTCCTCTATAATAGGAAACTTTTTTAAGTTAAAGTTTGATTTCACTTCAAACACATCCAAATCGGACATTTCCAAAAACTCAAATACATAAGCCTCCAATTCATGAAGTCCCTCTCCTTTAAATTGAAAAGGTTTCTTTAATCTTATCCTTAACTCTTTCTCATTATAGGTGAAGATTGCCTCAGGTATTTCCTCTGAGGTTGCTGTTATACGTCGTGTCCCGTAGGTACAGCCCGATATAAATTGTATTCCATCAATTAGGCAGGACATTGGAGGTTCAGAACATCTTACTATACAATACTTTTCAAGCTTATTTGAGGATAATTTTCCGTTTGCAATAAGTCCCATCCTCGCTCCAGCTACGAGATAGGGGCCTAGATGTCCATGAAATGCCTTTAAAGCATCTAAATCAAGGTTATTTTTTGAAAGGTTCATATTCATACTAACTTATAAAAAAGTGTTACTCTTAAATAAAATAACTTATTATTAAACATAGAGGAAAAATTAACTATCTTTTTTTAACATGTTCAAATTCGAAAAAATAGGATATGTTTCAAATGACTGTGAATCTCATGTTGATTGTCTTCAACTAAGAAATTCAGTAAGCGAATTGATTATTTTTGAGAAATATTTAGGAGGATTGAAAGATATCGAAAATTGCGATTTTATTCACGTGTTATTCAAATTTCATTTATGTGATGACAACTATGAGTTAATAGATCATTCATATAATGGTTATCCTACAGGGATTTTTGCGTCGAGAAGCAATGAAAGACCGAATAATATTGGCTTGACCACGGTTCAATTTCTCGAACGAAATGGAAATCGACTCAAAGTATTGGGTTTAGATGCATTAAACGAAAGCCCAATTCTGGATATAAAACCATATAATCCTATTTTGGATGAAATTTATTGCGAAAAAGAGTTATATATAAGCAAACCGTCCTAAATTTGAAGATTTAAAAGGTATCTGGTAAAACTTCCAAAACGTAAAGAATCAATCCAGAATCTAAAAAAAGAGAATTCTCTTATGAGTTATCGGGGTTTGTTGTTGAGATAATATAAGTTGAGCTAGCTCTTTACTATTAATTTTCTTGACGTTGTCATCAAAATGGCTTGAAATTTTAAGTCCCCGTTTTTGAAGTGATTGTTTAAAAATATGATAGCGTAGCCATTCCATATCAGCGGTGGCAGTTACTATCTCTTGGATATTAAAAATCTTATGCTCTTCACTTACTTCATGGGTTCCGTGAAAGCAATAGGTTCCATCCTCTATAAATACTACTTCCGTGGAGATTCCATGGTTCGCACAAGCCATCGCAAATGATAAGCCTCCAAATGTCCATTCTGAACCATAAGGGCTATGTGTAATGAATGCAATGATGGAAGGCTTAATTTGTGAGTTTACCGCTCCTTGAATAGGGAATTCAAGACCGTCCTTAAAAAATTGAATAGATCCCCAATTGGGAGCAAGGATCAAACCAGGTTCCTCATAATGATCAATTATTCTATTTAAATTACAAAACAAGTAGCCCGAAATTGTATCCTCAGAATGTTTATATTTTTGGTCATATTCTTTCCTTAGATATCCTCGAGCAGTCCCACATCGGGAGCACGATAACATAGTAAACTTTAAATTCTGTTTCCTTACATTCTCGCTCAAGGAAAGTAGCCCTTCACCGATATTTTCAAATTCAGAGGGGTGCTGTTCTAAGTGACCCAGATGAATTCCATCTAAATAGGTAAAGAGCTGAGGGTTAAGTTGATGCATGATTGCTCCCTCTAATAGCCTTAAAGCCTTAACTGAAGTTCTACTCATATAGGGCCCACGGAGCTCCAAAAACCCTAAACGCTTACTAAATTGCCGTGCATTAATGGTTTCAATAAGCTTATACCAAAAGTCTTCGCAATCCTTAACATTTTCACAATTTTTATAAAGATTGGAGCCGATTGTGATATTGGGGCTTTGGAATTGTTTTTTTATCTTCTGAATCTCAAGTCCTAATAAATCTAATTCCTCGGAGTCAAGAACACATCTAATTGAGGAGTTATTAAAAATTGATGTCCAGATTTCTTGATATCTTTTATCAAGTAAACTGAATAGGGAATCGCCAGAAAGAAAAAACCGGACTTCATTATCTATATTTTCTTTATTCTTTATTCCTTCTTTAGGTACTGGAAGATTAAGACTTTCATAAATACAATCCTTTATCCATTTTAATCGTTCAAGGGGGATTTTTTCCATAAATAGAAAATATATTCTACTCTCAATATTCATAGGTAAAAAAAAGGTTTTGAATTTTCATTTCTTCCTTATTGAACTCTAATTTTAGTGGATTGAAATCGTTAGTTCCCATATCCCAGGTTCAAGAAGTTTTTTCTCGACGTTATGGCCTTTTTTGAGCATGTCGGTTGGGACCGTATCATTTGCGGCAGGGGGATGATCCGTTGATACAATAAGAGTATCTCCTGTACTTAAATCCTGTACTTTTTTTCTTACAGCCAATAACGCAAAAGGACAAACTTTTCCTAATATATCTAATTTATATTCCGTCATTGAATTATTTACCTCATATCAATATCGCAGTAATTAATTTTGCTACAAATGCATGAAAGATAACAGCTCCGACAATTAATCCAAATACAAAAAATACTGATTTTAAATTTCCTTCAGTGCTCATGACTATCTGACGTAGGGGACAGCCCCCCAAAAGAACCCCAATAATACCCATCCCAAAGCCTCCTATAATTGCCAACAAGATATAGGAAAGAACACTGAGCCCCCCTGGAGCACCAGGTATCGGAGTTAATGGTGTTTCAGCTGTTAATGGCCAGTAAAAGCCGGGAAATGCTTGGGGTATGATAAGCCAAAAAAGTAAATATCCTAAAAATCCGCCTGCTATTAATGCAATATACCCAAAAAATAGACGAGTGTGCTTAAACATAAAAAGGTCTCTCCAGCCTCCAATTGAACAGAAGCCAGACCTCTGGGCTAAATAACCAATTAAGAATCCAAAAGCCAATGTTAAAAGTGGAATGACTACAATTGCAGAACTGGCTATTAAAAATCCTACCGCCATTTTAAAACCACCCCCTCTTCATTGCATAGAGTAGTATTGAAACCCCGACCGCAACCCCTCCCGCAATTGAGAGCATTCCTATTAATGCAACCAAGTCACCGTATGCAAAACGTAAAGCCAGTCGATAGGGGCAGGCACCCACTAAAAGAGCAAAATTAAGGACGGCAATCCCGCCGATAAAATACAGTGCATAGCTTAAAATTGACCCCTTCTTGATTTTAAATTCTTTCTTTCGGTTCGCTGCGATGTATCCTCCAAAAATGACTCCGATTATTGTCAATACAGGAGTAGCAGCAGATATTGGTGCTAAACCTAAGCTGGCACCCGTAAAGGCGTTTACGATAGCATTCGTTAAGTCTCTCGTATGACAGGCCACACAAAAGCCATACGCTTCTGGACCACCGGCAGAAATGATAACTGCTTGAACTAGAGCCGCTAATATTCCAATGATAACCCCTAAAAACGCGGGAATTCTCAAGATACGTAAAATGCTTTTTTGTTGTTGTTCCTTTTCCATTTTATTAACACGTAATTATATATTATTTAGTATTTTTTAAGATGAATAAGTATAAATTGCTTATAAACCTATCCAACTCTTCGATTACTCTTATCGATAGTTTCGATTAGTCAAAGAAAAAACATTTTATACCTATACTTTCACCTTATATAGATTATCAATTTGAGAGAGAAAAAAAAAAACCCCCACTTTTTTATTAGAACCACTGGAAAATTTTTTCTTGTTAATCTAATTGCTTTGCGACGCCATAATATAAAACATAAAATGCGGAGAAACAAGCCAACAAAACAAATCCCCAGAGGGTTCGGATCAGATCATCTGCTAAAAGATTTACGGTGCTTATACCCGCCGTAATAAAATAATAGAAGAAGGTTCCAACTATGAAAAACTTCCATCTCCTTTTGAGTTCTTCGCTTTTAAAATCCCTATAAATTTCATAGGAATATAATATCGTTGGTACAAACATCAAGAAAAACATAGCAGTTATGGCATAGATATAAAAAAAGCGGTTCCAAACGGGCTTCCAATTAGTCGTTTTATCAATGGATACCCCTCCAAAAAAGCCAATCACTACCAATCCAAATAGCACCAAACTCCATAGTGCGATTATCAACATATTTTTGGTCCTATTCATATACTTAGCGGACTTTAATAAAACCAGATTGAAGAGTAAAAGAAAAACCATTGCCCAAAAAAAGAAAAAAGTCGTAATTAAATGTAATATTTTTACTATTAAGGCGACTCTTAAAGCCGCATAAATTAAATTAAAAAAGATGCTTAAGGCAATGCTAAAAAAGAACATTGATAGAATTATGTTAAGCATTTTTTTAGACCTTCGTAGAATTAAAATCGCGATTACGATAAATAAAATCCCACCTACGGTCAACTGAACTATGTATATTATGATTAATCTCAAAAGATCATAGACTTGAAAGATCAATATTTTTTCTCTTGAATTCTAAGGTTATTAATTTTATTCAAGCAAGGTTCTAAAAAAAGGTTTTCATTAAGTTTTATTAATTGAAACTGGAAATATTGCTTTAACTCAAACATATTTATTGTTTTAACAAAAAATATTCAAAAATTCTCTTTTAATGAGAAACAAATGGAATTTAGAAAATAAAAAGATTAAAAAAAATAAAAGAAATTTAAAGGTTTAATATGCAAAAATCATTAATATAAACCCAACAAGTATGATAATGCCGCTGCTCCATCCAAAGGTATATAGGTCCTTGAAGATCCAGAAGAATATGAAGCCTATAATCAATACCAACCACCACGCAAAAGGAACGGGAATCTTTTCCGACATACTTATTATTAGGATCGCTGCTAAGATAATTCCGAAAATACCGATAAAGATCGCCCCGACTAAAGCCAGACCTTCCGCTAAAGAGATTTTCACTACGGCTTCGGCAATAGCAAATCCAGCCCCAGCCAACACCACGAGTTTAGAAGGTACATATGATTGCTTCTCACTAAGGACATTGATCAAGGTGGCACACACGATTAATACCGTGGGTAACAAATAGAGAGCCAAAAAACCTACTGCGTTTGCGGGGTTTTCGGGATCGTATAATACCCCTCCAAGGACGCATATAAGAATTAAAACCGCACTTATCGCTGCCAAGACCCAAAGACCGTAGGGTAATTTTCTTAAGGCATCCACTTCAAACACATTCAACACTGCTATCAAAAACAGCCCGAGCAAGATGGAAATGATGCTAAATAGGATAATTAATAGATTTGTTGTGAGTATACTATCTAATCCTACACCGACCATTAGCAGAGCGGTGATTAGCGCAACGATTCTGTCAGCTGAAATGCCAACCTTGGTAGATTCACCCATTTTTTATTTTCACCATTCTTTAAGTTAAATTTTTAATTAATTAATAAATGAATATTTATAAATATTAGCCCATTCCATAAAAAATTTTTCTTATTTGTAGCACTTATCATTTAACCACAAGCGTTTAACCATATCACCTATATATTACACACCAACAAAAAGAAAGATACATATTATCCTAATAAATATCTTGATCTTATCACGCACTTAACGATTAACAACACTTAGGATGTGAAAAGGGATGTTTCAGATGGATTCAGAATCAAAAATTAAAAAGTATTCTCCAAATGAAAAGGTTTCTCCTTCAATCAATAAAAAACTGGAACAAAAAAAGGGCTTGAAGATACAACCAACGCAAGATTCTACTCATACCTTAACGATGATAAAAGATTTACAAAAAATCATTAAAAATTGTACACATTTATCAGAACAACAAAAATGGGAGTATTGTAAAAGCCAAAGGTATTTTATCAAGCATTATCTGAGATCATTGCATCAAAAACGAGATGATTAGTTAGTAAAGTATCTGTGCATTACTTTTTTGGAAGATTTATTTCTGTTTTTAGATAATATCCTTGGCCATTTTTTTTATTAGAAAGACTATCTATTGTATCATATTTATATAGTACACGTATTATCTATTAGGGTAAGTTTTATTAAACCTTTATACCTTTTTTATTATAACCCAAAAATTTTGGGTTTACGGAGTTAGACATGATCTTACTTGAATCCCTGGATTTTTGTCTTTTGGTGATCTGCTCTACTTTGTGGAGTAGAAATCTTCTTTACTTCTCCCTTTAAGTTATGGTTATAAGTAAGATAGTCTAATTCCTATCTCTTTCTTTATCCTCAACGATAAAGAAATTAGAATTAAGGTCAAAAGTGAATAAGAGAAAAATTTTTATTTAATAATATTTCTTAATTTCTTGAATAACCAGATTAATGAGGTCTTTTTCGTGCTGGATGGGGTAAAAGGTGACTTTATCTAACAAATCCTTGAATTTATCCTTTGGGACTTTATTGGACCCGATGAAGAAGCCCACGAGCTTATGTCCTCGTCGTGCTAAATCCAGCATTGTCTTCTTAGTGCCAGCCCAGTTATAGATTCCAAAGTCTGTAATGATAAAAACAAGGGCCTTGCGTTCCGCCTTTTTACATTCCTTTTCGATGGCTTTAATAGGGAGTTCCGTTCCCCCTCCTTGATATCTGAGCAATTTTTTCTCAGCATCCCGATAATTAGTGGTCCAATGACATACATCAGCCCTATCCGAAAAGTTGATCACGCTAAACTTCACCCCTTTTTTCGCCGCATAATGCAATGAGGCAAAGGCCGCCACGAGCGCTGTATGGTAAGGTCCTCGGGACCCTTCTGAAGTTGCGGTATAATTCCAGCCCATCGATCCCGAGGAATCTAAGACGATGAGTAAATCGGGAATACCTTGTTCCTCCAAATGCCCAGGTCCTTCTGCGTAGGCCCATTTACGTGTAGTGATATTGGGGATAATGATCGGGCTATTTAAGAGGGTTTGAACTACATCCAGTTCTTCTATAGGATCGCCAATCCGCCATACTTCGGGAAAAATGGGGATCGACCCGCCCGGCTTTTTTTCAAAGATCTTAATTTCAATAAGGTTTTTGGCTTTCCCGCGATACCATGTCGCTAAGGCGGACCCATCGACTAATATCCCTGCTTGCCTCGCTGGAGCTCCAAACTCGGAGTAATTACAATCTTTAGCAAATTCCTCGGATTTTTGCCGCATTTCATCTTCATTATCTTGATTTAATTTATCGGCATTCCTATTCTCCAACGGATTATCCATAAGTTCCAACACATCAATGGGGATTTCCACATAATTTTCCCCCTTCCCGGGAGCTTTCCGCTTGGAATTATTCCCCCGACATTGAGTACCCCTTCCGATTAGGGTAAATGTATCCTTAATAATGTTATTTAAATAGTAAGCAATTCGCTGCACCTTCTCTTCCCACTTAGATTCATCATAAAAATCCCTATTGACTATGTTGACGATGCGTTCCACTAAGGTTTTATCAACATCCTCGGGAAACTCTTCGAATATTTTAATCCCCAAAACTTTTTCATATAATGCAAACAGAAGTTTCGAAAAACGCGATAATTCCATACGATTTTTAAGGCGGGTGTAAGTATGCTGAAGTTCCCACGCCATTACATCGGGGTGCTTCAGATGGAGTATCTTATCAATTACCAAATCGGCAAAAATGTTGACTACGATTGGAGCTAATTTTTGGTTGACATACTGCATCGCAGCACGTAATAATTTAGCGTTGATATATCCATCGTAGGGGATAATTTGATAGTGAGAGATTTCGTGGAGGGCAAGAATATAATAGAGGTCCACATAATCATCATCATCGTAAAGCATTGGTGTATTCACCAAATTCATAGTAATTCGCCATCTATCGCCAGGATTGATATAGAAACCCTCTTGGTGGGTATAATCAAAAATAAAATTGGGCTCGTCCAAGGGGGGATAATAATACTCCTCCAAAGCTCTATTCCATCCCTTCCGTGCTAATTTAATTAGCCTCTGTTCTTGCTGCTTGATATAATCCGTTTGGTGTTCGGTATTCATAGCCTTTACTCAATTAAATGGGAGTATGTATTTATTTATTAGTATTAATCGGATAATGGGTCTTACCTTTCCCAATATAATACATAAAGAGAACGTGCTAGTTCTCGTAACAATACATAGGAAAATACTTATTTATTTATATCGGTTCTAAAAAGACCCGTTATAAAACATAAATGTTATATTTATATTTAGGAATGGATTAAAATTAATCGCATAGAACAATTTTATCATCTAATAGTGGGGGGATAGTCCTACAATCAAATGAAAGTGAATAAATCATGAGCGAAAAATCTAAAGGCAAAGGAACGAATCCTGAAGATGAGATGTATGAATGCGTCTCTTGTCAGAAGACCATACCGATGAAAGATACCTTTCCTGTTGCGGGGCGAACTTATTGTCCTAGATGCTTTAAGGTACGCGCGGGGACTCTCCTCATTGTATTCTTAGCACTCATCGGGTTTCTCATCCTTATTAATTTTCTTTGAGTTTGGGGTAGAGAATGGTGAAATAAATTGAAACTTAACACACTCAAGAGAATATATACCGGAAATTATTCGCGGCGATATTTCAAGTGGTTTTTCCTTCCCGTATCCTTTATAACGTTTTTTGGATTTCTATTAATCTCAAGAATCCTTTATCCCGGTCCCTATACAATCTTTTCGAATGCGATAAGCGATCTTGGCAATCCTCTCTATAACCCCTTTCCCGGATGGCTTTTTTTCTCAATAGCCTTTTGGATACTGGCTTCCGTATATGCGCCCCTTTTTTTATACTTGCATCGTCGTTTAGTTCAAATACATAAGTCGGAAGCCAATATCGGAACAATGTTCAACTTTATGGCAATAATTGGTATGATATTACTGGGTGCTTTTCCAGATATTATCGAATTTAAGGTGATGCATTTATTGGCGGCATTTATATGTTTTGGTTGTATGT
>CAZDJH010000134.1:0-8118 GCA_964505645.1 uncultured archaeon
GTCAAAATAATGGATTTAAAATAGTATAAAAAATAATAACTTAGTAACTCAAGAATTTAAAAAATAAAAAATTAAATTAAAAAATTAAATTAAAAAATAATGATTAAAAAAATAAAATTACACGGAAATATCCTGTGTATCTTCATTATAATCTATTACGCCCTTGATTGCGAGCTGCTTAATCGTTCTCTTCGCCATAATCGGAGGCACATTCAACTTTCCTTTGATATCATCGAGATTTGCTTTTCCCTCATGCTCCATGATGGTAGCAATGATATCGACTTCTGGAAAGTCTTGGTCACTGTGTTCAATTAGAAAAGAGCTAAAGAAATTCTGTCGCTGAATACTCTTCAGTTGAGCATCCAATTCCTCAAATTTATCTTGAGAATACCTGTTTTTGATCTTTGACTCTTCTTGTTCCAACTCAAGCATCTCTTGGTCGAGTTCATTTTTAATCTCCTCTTTTTTAGCAATCTTTTCATTCTTTGATTCCAGATTTGTCGTTAAGGTTTCCAATTCAAATTCAGGCTTTTTAATTTCATCCCTATTGCGTTCTAGAGTGCTTTTGAGTTCTATTATCTTAGAATTTAACTCTTCCTTTTCGGCATTCAAACTCGAAATGCTATTCTCTAACTCTTCCGCCTTAGTTTGCAGCTCCGTTATTTCGGCGTTCTGTTTCCGAAGTTTCGTATTCAATTCTTCAACTTCCTTTTGTTCCTCGTTAATATCTTGCCAGAGAGAAGTAAGGTTTTGAAGAATTCCATCCATGTTATTATTGAAGGCCTGTTGAAGGCTATCGAACGTGTTTTCAAAACCCTCAATTAACTTTAAAATTTCGCTGGGGGTGCTCATTTGAAATCAACCTCCTCTTGTAAAGTTATTGTTCCGGCTTGTTCATCAAATTCAATCGGTCCATTTTCTTGAACCATTTTTCTTAAGATTTGGCGTGCCTTTTCTTCATTGAGATCAATTGCCATCAAGATATGCCCTAAATCCAATGTTGTTCCAGGTTGTAGGGCTTTCATCAATTTTACTTGCCCTGTCTTAATGTAGTCGTGTTGTATTAATATCTTCATTGCTTTTACCTTGTTATCATAGTTATCCACGTAGTTCTTTTTGTCTAAGAATTTTTTCTCCAATTCTTTTTCTAATTTCTTATTATTATCTTGGAATTTGTCCTTTTCAATCTTTAGGTCAGTGATGGTCTGTTCTAATTCGTTTAATCTATGCTTCCGCGATTCAAATTCCTCTTTTTTACTAGCAATTTCGGTTTGGAGCTCTTGAATTTCGGTTTGAACTTGCTCGATCTTTTCCAAATAGTCCTTTTTCTTCCTTCCTAGTTCCTCCTTCTCTTCCCTCAAAGTCGTGATAATGCGTTCATCTTTGGAGATTTGTTCTTTTAGGGAGTTAATAGTATCCTTATTTGCCTCAATTTTATTGGTTTTCTCGTTCTTTTCTTGTTCAAAAGATTCCAAGGATTCAAGGATGTTGTTCTGTTGTTCCGTCAACTTTGGGACGCTTTCAGTGTTTAAAGTAGTAATCTCTTCAACAAGGTTCAAGATTTTTTTTATCGAGGACTTACAGTCTGTGATTGTCATGGTCTTAAAAATTTTTTATAATTGTATATGTAATTTTTCTGATATATTTTTTATGAATTAATTATAAAATAAATGTTTTATATTCGAAAATAAAATTAATTTCTATTTTTAAGTATTATTAAAAATCTCAAGGTTAATTACCCTTTGATATAATTTCTTCCAATTTAAGATGCTATCATTGAGCTTTCTTCTTTTAATTACAATCCTTATATTATTAATAACTTTTTTAGCAAAATAGTTATCATTAAAAAAAGATATAAACTCGTCATTTAGGCGATAATATTCCTTTAAGAATAACTTTATTAAACTAAATTTATAATTTACCCCCTTTTTTTCGAATATTCCTGGACTTGTGTCGAGTAGGGCACAACACAACCCAGAGAGGTCATCCAAATGATTCCCTTTATAGGCGTTTTCAAAATCAACCCCATAAATTAGATTGTCTGAAGTGTTAGCAATAAAATCACGCAATCGAACATCTCCTTTATTTAAAACAATTAATCCCTTCAATTCTTTCGACTTATAAACATTTTTTTTATGAAATTCCGTAGACCATTTTGCTAGTAATTTAATATTTGAACTCAACGTCTCTCTAACATTTGGGTCGATCTTTGATAAGTTATTTGTTTTTATGAGATTTACCGTTGATGAAATCACACATATTTTCGCCATTTATTTTTTCGAGTAATAAAAATGGGTTTTTATAGGATATGATTGAAGGCACATTCAAATTTTGATTTAATAAATGCCGGATAGTTTTAACTTCATGATCTCCTGTGCCTTGTGTAAAATGCTTTATTATAAAACAATTCGGGTAATAGGTCGATGACTTATTTAGATTTATTTCATAAACATCATTTCTCTTGCTTTTTAGTTTCCGTAACGTGTATCTTTCGCTGGGTGAATTAAAAATGTTAGGAAAAAATTCAGAAATATACCTTATCAAATTTTCGCTCTTGTTTTCGGCCCTCAATTTTTTACCTAAATCTATTTGGTTTTAAATTCTATCGCCTTAAATAATGACTTATCAAACATGTTCGTATTAAGACTTATAAATTTATTATCTATTATGAAAATAGTTAAAAAATCAATTAATCTTTATAATCTAAGACCATGAAAAGAAAAAATAAATTCTATAAGCTTGGGGTTATGTATGGGATGAATCCAGATACCTTAGATTTAACAAAAAAATTTGTAGGCCATCTAATTAACGATGAGGAATTCTGTAACGCTTGTGAGGAATTCGAACAAAAAGTCAATTGCGACGAATGTCGGCGTGATTTAAGAAGCTATGCAGACAACATTTTTTACTATGAACAAATTGGAGAGAATATCCCCCAATTTATTGATGATCCTCTGGAATATCTTCCAGAAAGTCTCCCAGACCTCGACTTTTTATTGGTTATTGGAATTCATAAAGACTTATTAGCAGGACTTCCGGAATACCTGCAAGATTCAGACATTAAAGCAGTGATCGTCCCAATTGAGGACCCTAACTGGGTTCCACCAGGCTTACAAAAACAAGTATTGGAAGCGTTTGAATCTGTTGGGATCCAGGCGGCCTTTCCCAAACCCTTTTGCTCTTTACATGCTGACGAAGACAACTATAATAAAAAAGGAGTGAATTTAACCCGACATACCGAGTACATTGAAGAATTTATTAATTATTTTCAGATTGGCAAACCAATTATTTCTTTCAAATTAAGTCCTGATGGGAAAGCTATTGAAGATACATGTGTAATCAGAAGCGCCCCTTGTGGTTCTTCTTATTATATTGTACAGCAATTGAGGGGAAAATATTTTTTAAATGGAAAAAAGGATAATGTACCTCTTAATGAACGCATAAGCAAAGCACATCACTCTTATCCATGTAACGCTTCAATGGACCAGGATAACATCTTAAAAGACTCAATCCTCCATGCTGGAGGATATATTATCAGAAATGCCATACGTCGGGCATTAGGGCTAAAGGAAGAAGAAGGTACAAAATTAAAATATGTGATAAAGTAAAATCTGAGATTATTTTTTACCAAATCGATTTATATAAATTACTAAGTTAATAATCTTTGTTTATTTATTAATAAATTTATCAAGGTTTATATTTTAGTGAAATGTTTAATAAACTATGGAATAATAGAATATATCTAAGGTGATATTATGGGAACATTCTTATTTCGGATGATTTTAAAAATATTTAAAAAGCGGTTGGAAAATGATTCTGAATACCAGAAATTGATATATGATAAAGAAAATGGCTACATTTTTAATGCAAGATTGGAATTTACAACGGAAAATGGCGAGGAGGCATTTCATATTATTTTCAATGATGGAAATGTGATAATTAATAAAGGTCATTTAAAAAACCCCACGGCAAGCCTTATATTTAAAGACTCCAAGGATTTGGGAAAATTATATCGCACTAGCTCCGAAGATCAGATGATAATGCTCCTAAAAAACCGATTCCGTTACAAGGGAAATATGTCGGATATCTTGCGATTTTCTTTTCTCTCGGGATATGTCCTTCAAGGGACGAGAAAAAGGTTTTTAAATCGTTATGCGAAGAGCGCTAATGGTTCTAATGAGGTACTCCCCTCCTACGGGGAATTTTATGAGATGGAACATTATGGAGAGAATGGAAAACCGAAAAAGAATAAAATATTGGGATATAAAATCGATAATGTCAAATATTTAGAGGATCCTTATCTTGGGGGGTATTCTATACAAGATTTTAAGAGACTAAATTACCTCAAATACAGGCATTTCCACGTAAAAGGGACGGTATGTTCTGAGAGAGCGATGTATTTAACCAAATATTTTAAGGAAAATGGCTTTTTAGAAATAGATGGTAATGAAGGTGCCCCCGGGCTTCGGCAAGGAAAGGCATTGCATTACCTATTAAATAATAAAACCCCAATCATCCACCAAGGGGATTTAATTGCGGGAACTACGACCACAAAGGAGAAGGGTGTTCTCTTGTTTCCCGAAACGGGAGCGGTGGCGATTTGGCCCGAGATTTATACTATGGATGAGAGAATGTTAAATCCCTATGAAATTGTGCCCAAAGAGGCTGATAATTTAGCTTATAAAGTCCTTCCATTTTGGGCTAATAGAAATATACGAGAATACTGTAGGCAAATGACGGGGAACCCGCTTTCCCAACAACTGGATGAATTATGGGTCCTATACTTTATGTGGAAGACTCAAACAATATCTCATACAATTCCCAGTTTTCCCCAAGTTCTAAGACGAGGATTAAAAGACATAAAAGATCAAGCACAGGAAAAGGAGAAAATAACAGAAATTCAATCGCAAAAGGATTATTATAAAGGGATGCAATATGCTTTACAAGGCGTAATGGATTATGCTCATCACTTAAGTCAAAAAGCCGAAGAAATGGCCAATGAAATTAATGAAAATAATGTGAATGCATTTGATAGACAGCGAAAAAACGAATTGTTGCAATTAGCAAGAATTTGTAAGAAAGTCCCTGCAAATCCAGCTGAGACCCTTTCAGAAGCTATAAACTCAATATGGATAACTTGGGTCTGCTTGCATCAAGAAAGTATGAATGCGGGTTTAAGTTTAGGGAGATTAGATCAATGGCTTCAGCCTTTTTTTGAAAGAGATATGGAAAATGCACAGAGTAAAAAAGAGAAGAGAAAATCCATTGAAAAGGCAATAGAACTCTTGGGATGCTTTTACTTAAGGGCGGTGGACCATTTACCTTTAGTCCCTGATGTTGGAAATTATCTTTTTGGGGGCAGTTCTTCTGACCAAGCATTAACAGTTGGAGGAGTGGATAAAAATGGAGAAAATGCAGTGAATGATATGACCTATATTATTTTAAAGGTAACTGAGATGTTAATGCTGCGGGATCCTAATGTTAATGCGCGTTACCATCCGGAAAAGAACTCAAAAGAGTATTTAGACCGCTTGTGTGAAGTTAACATCAATACTTCGGCGACACCTTCCATTCACAACGATAAGCAGATGATTGATGCTCTTGTCAATCAAGGAATAAAAATTGAAGATGCAAGAACTTGGGCTGCCACGGGGTGCGTTGAGCCCACAATCTGCGGGAAACATTTTGGTCATACCAATTGTATGCTATTAAATACGGTCGCCGCCATGGAGATGGTATTAAACAATGGGATGCATCCCGTCGTCAGTCGGTCATGGCGTCTAGGGCCTGAGACGGGAAATTTAAAGGATTTTAATTCATATGATGAATTTCTCAACGCTTATAAGGAGCAACTTCATTTCCTCGTAGATAATTCGGTCGAGTATAATAATAACTTAGGAATCACACATCAAAAGCTAAAACCTACGCCATTACTCAGCTCTCTTATAAAGGGTCCGATGGAAAAAGGAAAGGACCTTGTTGATGGTGCAGCGCAATATAATACGTCTGGAGTTGCCCTTGTAGGTCTAACGGATGTGATTGACAGTTTAAAGGTCATTAAAGCACTAGTTTATAACAATAATAAGGCGATTGATTTACCGACCCTAAATCAAGTGATAAAGAAAAATTATGAAGGTGAATTGGGAGAGAGTATTTACAACAAAATTGAACAAATTCCAAAATTCGGTTCCGACGACAAAGAATCAAATGAGATCGGCCAAAACTTAGTTGATTTCCTCTATGAAGATTTTTTATCATATGATAATTATCGCGGGGGTAAATATTTGGTAGGGTTTTGGAGTATGAGTAATCATGTTGCCTTTGGGACTTTATCGGGTGCGCTTCCCAGCGGACGCAAGTCAAATAAACCCTATACTCCAGGTCTCACTCCCGCTCCTGGTAAAAAGGACGAACTAATTCAAAATATTCACTCGGTTGCCGCTTTAGATGCGCTTAAAATGCCTAATAATCTCGCATTCAATATCAAACTTATACCTAATAGCCTAGATTCTCATGAGGAAACATTAAATTACTACAATAGTTATGTAAAAAGTTATTTTGATTTGGGTGGGATGCAAATGCAATTTAATGTGGTCAGTTCAGATGTATTGAGGGATGCGATGCATAATCCAGAGAATTATGGATGGCTTATCGTCCGAATAAGTGGGTATAATGCCTATTTCGTCGATTTAAACGAGGATATGCAATTGGAATTGATTGAACGGACGGAATACGCAACTCACTAACTATGACCGATGACGCAAAGCCTTATATTGTGGATATCAAACGGAATTCACTAGACGATGGACCGGGAATCCGTACAGTAATCTTCTTTAAGGGATGCCCGTTAGGGTGTGTGTGGTGCCAGAACCCAGAGACAAAATCCTCTAAACAAGAGTTAATTTTTGCGCAACAAAGTTGTAGGGAATGCTTTGATTGCATAGAAACCTGTAAATTTGATGCGCTTGATTTTGATAGGGATTATCCTATTGTTCAGAAAAAGTGTACTCTATGCGGAGGCTGTGTAAACGTATGTATCACTAATTCACTTCGGTATGCGGGACGCCAATATTCAATAGGCGAGTTAATGGATAATATTTTAAAAGATAAGGTTTTTTTTCAAAACTCTGGAGGGGGAGTCACTTTTTCGGGGGGCGAACCTACGATGCATATGAACTATCTTCATCATTTATTACTCAAGTTAAGCGAAGAAAAGATACACACATGCTTGGAAACGTGTGGCTTTTATAACGGGCTACAATTCGATGAGTTCATCCTTCCCTATATTGATCTCATCTATTTTGACTTGAAGCTTTATGACCAAGAAGAGCATTCTCGCTACTGTAAAGCATCCAATGCAAGAATTCTGAAAAATTTTGAGGAACTCATCAATAAAAAGCAGATGGAAGTTTTACCGCGAATTCCACTCATTCCAAGCATAACCGCGACCAAGGACAACTTACAAGCTTGGGCAAGATATCTTAAAGAACATCAGATTCATAAGATTGGATTTTTACCTTATAATCCCTTATGGATTTCAAAGGCCGACACGGTTGGAAAAGATTTGGAGTATACCCATTCCGAATGGCTTACCGAAAAGGAGAAGGAGGTTATTAAGGGTATTTTTGAAGATTTTGAATATCGCGATTTTTGAATAAATAGACTTAATTTTCAAAAATCATTATGCATAATAGTATCTGAATGAAGTTGCACACCTAAAAGTTGGAAAGGATCCATACAAGTTTCATTCTTTGCGGGAATTACCAAGTTTGGCCAAAGGTGCTTTTTTAGGTGCCGACTACAGGTGCTGGACTCAGAATCCAGTCTCGTAGGAGTTCGGGAGTTCAAATCTCCCTTCCCGCATTAACCCTTTTTTGAGGTATTCTCTACTTATTTGGGAATAAAATAAATTATCTTCGAGAAGAATATTTTTGAATCATATAATTTTGAAGACTCCATGCATATTTTTCAAGATTCAATAAAAGTACTCTCTGTTCTAGCTCATATAAATAAGACACATCCAATGCCTCAAATTCTTCTTTTAAACGGTCAATATTCTCAAAGATGTTAACGATATGCTTCCAATCTTCTGCCCATTCCTCATCGTGGGTTTCAAGT
>CAZDJH010000134.1:8128-9159 GCA_964505645.1 uncultured archaeon
GTTTAGCCATATTTTTTACCTTTTTTATTATAACTTAAGTATTTTTTCATGTATTTAAAGATAACGCGTCTTAATAAATGATATCGTGTTATCGATCAGTTTCAATAACCAAAGTTTTGGAGAGATACTGAAATAAACGTAATACCTTATTTGATTCCCTTTCGCTCATTAAAACTCCCACAAGAAAGTCAATAAACACAAAGGGTGATGTTTTTATTATATTTGTTAAGGCATACCTGTCGGGATCTGCTATAGTTAATGACTCTTCATCTACAGTTCGTATATGAAGTACACGCTTCCCAAGGGTCTGCCCGTTATTATATGATTCCATTAAGAAGCAATAGAAAAAGCCCAACACCCAATTGAAGAATGTTCCAATCCAGATGTAATAAAAACTGGAGTATAAAGAAATGGGATCGGTTAAAACTATTGGAAGATGTATTAAAGACATAACAATCCAAGTTAGAATACTGATAATGATCGAATCAATAAAAAATGCGGCGAATCTCTGAAAGAAATCAGCATAGATCTCACTTTCGTCGATAAACTTCTTCCTTCTCTTGAAATTAAACCCACATTGGGGACATAACTCAACATTTCCACTCTCCAACTTTAAGCCGCACTTTGGACAGAATTTTATTTTATGATTTATTTTCGGCATTCTTACTATTCTCTAAAATTTTAAAAATTAATAAAAATTTTTATTGTACCGTTCTATTCCTTATTTAAGCATGAACAAAATAATTCCATATAAAATGAGTATTATTAGCTTAATTATCCGAATTATTGGAATTATTTAATTTCATCAAAGAAATTTTAAATAACGCTTTAATCTTTTATTATCTCTTTCCCGTTTAAAATTTCTTCTCTATTATAAAAATAAACAAAATCAATAGCGTGAAAAATAGTGGAAAATAAGAACGTAATTATTTACGATGCGACATTAAGAGAAGGTTGCCAAAAAACAGGAATTGCCTTCTCTATGAAGGATAAAGTGAGAATTTTAAAGCGATTGGTCGATGATCTTAATA
>CAZDJH010000135.1:0-9105 GCA_964505645.1 uncultured archaeon
ATAAAAACATTTTAAATTTCGGATGTAATTCAACATTTATCATCAAGGTCTCTTTTTTTATTATTAAGTTTTTATATTTATTGAGTTAAAAGAAGGGGATTAATTACCTTTTTCTAATAAAAAAGAAAAAAATCTTCACTGACAAAGTCAGCCATCCCTTGTAAAGCTTTTTTATTTCCCAAATCATCGTCAATCGATCATCTGCGCTACAGTTCGTCAGTTTGATTCTGGCTCATAATATTTGGTATAGGACTACAATTGTAAGAGTTGCGGATTCTAAGGATTTGAAGCGAAAACTTCAAGACTCAAGCTAGCGTGGCGTAAATTTGTTCTTAGAAAAGTAGTTCTACCCGCAAAATGCGATTTGATATAAAAAGAGATATAAAAAGAGATATAAAAAGAAATATTTGAAGCTGAAGTTTAAAAACTCATTATTTAAATTAATATTGGTTTTCATCCTTTGGGGGAAGTAAAACAAGTTTAGAAACTTTTTCCATATGCTCTTTGTAATCTGGTCGGCGTGTGATATTTCTCTGGTCCATAAGCGGGATACTCACGAAATAGAACAATAAAAGGATGGAGACAGGACCAATTATAGTCCACCAGAAATGGATATCCGTGGCAAGGGCGAAAAAGTAGAGCCCGAACCAGAAAAGGATCTCTCCGAAATAATTGGGGTGCCGTGAATAGTGCCATAGTCCCTCTTTCATGATTTCATCGTGGCTTTCTCTTGTCTCAATGAAACACCGTAATTGTATATCCGCAAGTGCCTCAAGAATAATCGCTGCACTGGTAATGATTATACCTATAATATCTAATAGATTAAAGGCAGTACCTTTTACAAATAAAGCGGGATATAATGATAAAGACGCTAAATATACCATTGTCGTGGGCATTAACTGGAGGGCAAACAGGTTAAAGATCCAAAACCAGTTCTTATATTCTTTTCGGTACATGCTGTAGCGCCAATCCTCGTCCTTTAATCCGTGCCACCCGCCTGCCCAGTGCCATGTTAATCTTGTCGCCCAAATCGCAGTTAAAGATAACACAATCAGCCGTCTCAACATATTACCCGTGAATGGAGAAAATAAGATATAATAAAAGGCAATGAATACCGGCGCAACACTCCAATAGGGGTCATAGATGGATGTATTATTGTAAATCGAACTAATGATAAAGACAGTAATAGTTGCTGAGATATCGGATAAAAGTACAATTAATAACGGGTGGAGAAACCGAAAGAAAGTTCCAACGAGAAATGCGGCAAGAAATGCGAGTCCATAGGTAAGTGAAATTATTAAAAATCCTGTTAAGCGTTTATTCATACTATTACACACATCCAAGTAATTTAATAGCAATTTAACATTGTTATAGTTAAATTTCACATAGTAGAAAAATATTTTCCGTTCATTTTTCACTTCAAAGTTTTCTAAACTTCATTTTTTCCCGAGTTTTCTGTTTAAATGCTTTTTATAAGGTATCGTAAATTAATTAATAATATTATGAATAATTTAGGCACCAGTTTAGAAGATTATAAGGATAAAGAGATAACATTAGAGAAAATTAAGGAACTTTGCGAACCGGGTTCAACAATTTATATTGGGAGCGGCTGTTCTGAACCAATTTATATTACTGAATATTTAACCACACAGAATTTAACAGATTGTTCTATTCTTCACTATTTTTCACAAACAACTCAGACCTTCTTTAATGAAAAAAATCCTGCTCTATTTCGCCATAATTCCCTCTCGATCGTGAATTCTGCAAAGATGAGAGACGCTGTTGCCGAAGGGAAAAGTGATTTTACCCCTATTATGGCCTCTGAAATCCCTAAACTATTAAAAAGTGAACGATATAAAATAGACCTCGCATTTATACAAATATCTCCCCCCGATAAAAATGGGTATTGCTCACTGGGAACAAATGTAGATGTAAATAGGTCGATTATTAATGTAGCAGAGATAACTGTGGCTCAGATAAACCCGTTAATGCCCAGAACGATGGGTGATTCCTTTATTCATATGAACGATATTAACTACTACCTTTTTCATGAAATGCCGCTTATTGAATATGATCTTCCTGAAACTTCGGAAATATCTGAGACATTTCACGAAATAGCAAAAAATACAGCAAAATTAATCGATAACGGCTCCACCTTAAACTTAGGAATTGGGAAAATCACCTATCTACTCCCGCAGTACTTAAAAGAAAAGCAAGATTTAGCAGTTTTCAGCGAGTTTTTAATGGAATCTGTTATAGACTTAGTCGAGGATGGTGTGGTAACTTGTAAAAAAAATACTTTTCCCCATTGCATGACGAGTTTTATAGTGGGCACAAAAAGATTTTATGATTTTGTCGACAATAACCCATTTTTTGAATTTCATCCCACAGAGTTAATTACGGATTTACTGGAAATGTCTAAAAATAAAAAGTTGTGTTCCGTATATTCTGCATTAAGCGTCGACCTTGTTGGGCAGGTGACTAACGACCTTCCGAAGAGATTATATAGAGGAATCGGAGGTGAAGCGGACTTTATTCGGGGTTCATTGCTCTCGGAGGGGGGAAAAAGTATTATCGCAATACCAAGTACCACTGAATCCGGAAAGTCAAGAATTGTACCGATCTTAATGTATTCGCCTATTGCGCTTAGAGCATTTGAGATTCAATATGTAGTGACTGAATATGGAATCGCAAACCTTCATGGAAAAACGCTCCGGGAACGAGTCTTATCACTAATCGGAGTTGCTCACCCGAGACACAGGAAATGGCTATTAGATCAAGCAAAGCAAGCAAATCTCATATACCAAGACCAAAAAATACCGATGAGTGAGGATGGTACGGTATTAAATTATCCCCAAGTCTCTTGGACATATGATATTAAAGGCGGAGAAACAGTATATTTGCGTCCAATTCAACCAATAGATGAACGCATGATTCAGGAATTATATTACTCGCTTTCGCCCGATGATAGAGTTCTCCGCTTTTTCACCAATAGGAAGTATTTTAGCCATAAGACAACCCACTATATTATTAATTCTATAGATTATAATAGGCAATATATTATTGGAGGGTTGATAGGAAAAGAAGAGGGAAACCAAAGAATTATAGCGATTGCGGAGTATCATTGTGATGAGGAGAGCAATTTTCCAGATCTCGGTGAATTCGCAATTACAATTCATAAAAAATATAGGGGAAAGGGGTTAGGCAGGTTCCTAATGAACACTATAATTGAGGTAGCAAAAGATAATGGTATAAAAGGGCTAAGAGGAGACGTGCTAAAGCATAACGAGGGAATGCTTCGGTTGTTGGAAACCCTCCCATATAACGTTGAACTCATCCAAGAATTAAAGTCTTATACATTTCGATTTCGGTTTGACGATCTTAAAGAGGAAAAAAGTGAAGTTTGAAAAGCAATAATTTAAGTTGCCTAAAACGAAAAGAATATTAGGATTTGGGAATTTATATAGATGACAGATGAGATTTGAGGCTGACGGTAGGCGTTGACCAGCTGAGGAACCTCGCCTCATACTCCAAGCAAGGCACGGGATGACTCGTGATGGTGAAAACCATATTTTGGGAATAGAAACGGCACCGCCGCGCTATGAATACTAATGATCTGGATATAAGGCGGAGAAGTGAAGTAGTAGTGCGGAACGGTTGAAACGAGCCAAAACCTTGATGCAAGGCCAAATGAAAGCGATGAGGACTTGGAGCGAGCTTTAGGTAGGCCGCTTAGTTTGATGCCTCAATCTACTCTTGGTAACGAGAGGGATACAGAAGGGCGGGTATAAATCTCAGATGTCATTAACACTTTTGCGAAGTACTATGTTTTAAAAGGCGCGAAACAATAATATGTATAGTTTTATGAGAGTAAATATTTTTAGAGATCTAATTTATACTAATAAGAGCGGTGCATCCTTCAGATGTCACTCTCTTATCCTAGCCCTTAAGATGTGGAAGGAATAAAAAAATATTAATAAAAATAGGTTGGGTTTTACTTATTCAACACTAAATTAGCGAAATATTCAAAGCTTCGGTCATAGGTGGCTTCTGCATCCTTAGAAATCTTGGCAAATACGCAGCCAGGGAGTTGGTTCATTCTAAGGTGATATTGAATGCATTCGCAACACTTTCCGCGCCGAGAGCAATTGTAGGTACACGAACAGGTTTTTTTCAATTCTTCTTGGTTACATTCGGTCATCTGGTCAATCCTTAATTTCAGAGTTATTTATCTATAAGAATTAATAATAAAATAAAAGATTAAAAGAAATATTAACATTATAAAAGTGACTTATGAGAATAAAGCATTTATTATGGTTCATATTTTTAAAATAAATATTAAATATTTAAATTCAATTCTACTATCCGAGGTTATAAAGGTATGCAAAATGAACTAAAAGAGCAAGGAAGATTATTAGATAGGCAAGGGGAGTTGAACCGAAAGGGTTGGGCCCGTAAATTGATCTTAGATTATCGTCGAGACGATATTTCTGTGGGGTGGCATCGAATTAAAGAATGGGACTATTATGCGATTCTAGGTCCTTCTAAAGGAATCACACTAACTTTTTCTGATTTGGGGTATATAGGATTGATCGCCTTCTGCTGGTTGGATTTTGAAGATGAAACATATCATCAAGAGGATAAACTTTTATTTCTCCCGAAGGGCTCGTTAAACCTTCCGGAAACCTCTCAGACGGGTGATATTAAATTTAATGACAAAGGGATTAACATTTCTATCATCAAAAAAGCAAGGAAGCGAATACTTTCTTTTGAGTTTCCTGAATTTATGGATAATAAAGGTTTAAAAGGAGATTTAATTTTGCGGCAAGATCCTGAAATGGATACGATGGTAATTGCTACACCTTTTAAAAAGGACGGGCATTTTTATTACAATCAGAAAATTAATTGTATGCCGGCCACGGGTACGGTAGATATTGGGAATAAAACCCATACATTTTCTAAAGATAACTGTTTTGGGGTACTTGATTGGGGTCGAGGTATATGGACCTATAAGAATACATGGTATTGGGGGTCTGCCTCCGGAAAATTAAAAGATGGGACATTAATCGGATTTAATATTGGTTATGGGTTTGGAGATACCTCAAAAGCGACAGAGAACACTATTTTTTACGATGGTGTCGGTTATAAATTGGATGAGGTAACCTTCCATTTCGACGAGGATGATTACTTAAAGCCTTGGACGTTTACGAGTAATGACGGGCGGTTTGAGATGGATTTCAAACCTATAATTGACAGGTCGAGTGCATTTAACTTGCTTGTATTGAAATCCATCCAGCACCAAGTCTTCGGCTATTTTTCCGGAAAGATGGTATTAGACAACGGTCGAGAAGTTAAAGTCTCTAAATTGCTCGGATTTGCTGAAAAAGTATATAATAAATGGTAGTGTTTATAAAACATCTTTTCATCTCAACAAAAAATTTTATTTAGTCCCTAAAAATCAGATAGATTGTAAGATTTTAAGGTAAAAAAATAATACAATTCATAGAAATAACGATTCAAAAGATTATTCAACTAATTGGAAGGTAGTATCCGTTTCACCACATTTTGGGCATTCCTCTGGTATATCATCAAGCTCAAACGATTCTCCGCACTTATCACATTCCCAGTGGGGCATTTTATATCTCTTTACTATTAAGCTTTATTATATTATAATTATAAAAATACTATAAAAAATTTTTGGAATATATATGTTTAATTAGCATTTGTTCAAAAATTTCATTATCTTTTTTATAAAAAATTTCCCCTTATATCGGGGAACTTATAGTTTTTTGCAAAAATGAACAGAGCGGAACGGGTAAATCAGTACCTTGATCATAAGATTCTTCAAGAATGACATTCTAAAAGAATTTATTCATCCTACTCTCTTCAAAAATACGATCATTTTAATTTATTGGTTGTCCTTTTTCTAAGCCATTTTCGTCTTTCTCCTCATATTCTCGTCTTAGATGTAAGTGTTCATTCCTTATATGATGGAATTTTTCATTATATAATGGAGATTTTCATTATATAACTAAATTTATAAATAAAGAACTATTAGAGAATTCATTAAAAATTTGAATGATAAAATAAATAAAAATATGAATAAATATAATAAATACATTTGGTTCGCGTTATTTTTAGTCCTATCAAGCTTTATACCTTTAATATCAAGTTTTAATTATAATCTGCCTTCAAGTGAATTAGTTAATAATCAAGTGGAATTTGATCTCATCTCTACCTCTGCTATTCCATCTGAATTATGGACTTATGTAACGGGAGATTGGGTTGAGTCTTCACCCGCACTGGGTGATATAGACGGCGATGGCAAGCTCGAAGTTGTGGTCGGAAGCTATGATAAGAAGATATATGCATTGAACGGTGAGGACGGCTCCCAAGTATGGAATTACACGACGGGAGGGTGGGTTAAGTCTTCACCCGCACTGGGTGATTTGGATGGCGACGGGAAGCTCGAGGTGGTGGTCGGAAGTCGAGACGATAAAATATATGCATTGAACGGTGAAGACGGCTCCTTGCTATGGAATTATACAACGGGAGATGATGTGGACTCTTCCCCAGCATTAGGCGATGTGGACGGCGACGGGAAGCTCGAGGTGGTGGTCGGAAGCTATGATAATAAGATATATGCGCTGAACGGTGAGGATGGCACCTTGCTATGGAATTATACGACAGGAGGAGATGTTGAGTCTTCACCCGCACTGGGCGATGTGGATAATGATTGCAAGCTCGAGGTGGTGGTCGGAAGCTATGATGATAGAGTATATGCATTGAATGGTGAGGACGGCTCCCAAGTATGGAATTACACGACGGGAGGTTGGGTTTTATCTTCACCCGCACTGGGCGATGTGGATGGCGACGATAACCTCGAGGTGATAGTAGGGAGTTATGATAATAAGATATATGCGCTGAACGGTGAGAATGGTTCCCTAGTATGGAACTATACGACAGGAGACAGTGTTGAGTCTTCACCCGCACTGGGCGATGTGGATGGCGACGATAAACTTGAGGTGATAATAGGAAGTAATGACAATGTAATATATGCGCTGAACGGCGAAGATGGCTCCCAAATATGGAACTACACAACTGGGGGGGATGTGGTTTCTTCACCCTCGCTTGGTGATGTGGATGGAAATGAGACGCTCGAGGTGTTGGTAGGGAGTAAAGACTATAAGGTATATGCATTAAACGGCGAGAATGGTTCTTTAGCATGGAATTACACAACGCCGAATATTATGGACTCTTCCCCAGCTTTAGGTGATGTAGACGGCGATGGGAAGCTCGAAGTGGTGGTCGGAAGCGATGATAAAAAGTTATATGCTCTGAAACCCTCCCATTCAGGAGAGAAAGTTGGATGGCAAGGGTTGTCTGGCGACTCAACTTTCTTGAGATGGAAAACCAAGAATGGAAATGAAGAAGCCAACACAGCAACAGAATTATGGAACTATACGACGGGAGATCTAGTTCGGTCATCGGCGGCATTGGGTGATGTGGATGGCGACGATAAACTCGAAGTTGTGGTCGGAAGCGATGATAAAAAGGTATATGCGCTGAACGGTGAGGACGGTTCGATAGTATGGAACTACACGACGGAAGATAAGGTTCGGTCATCGGCGGCGTTGGGTGATTTGGATGGTGATGGGACACTTGAGGTGGTAATTGGAAGTTATGATGCCAAGATATATGCACTGAACGGTGAGGACGGTTCGATCATATGGAATTACACGACCGGAGATAAAATAGAATGCTCTCCTGCACTGGGCGATGTGGACGGCGATGGGAACCTCGAAGTGGTGGTCGGAAGTCGGGATTATAAGGTATATGTATTGGATGGTAAAAACGGCACCTTAATATGGAATTATACAACGGGGGGTAATGTGGATTCTTCACCCGCATTGGGCGATTTAGACGGCGATGGGAAGCTCGAGGTCGTATTCGGGACTTGGTATGATGAGATATATGCATTGAACGGTGAGGACGGTTCGATATTATGGAATTATACGACGGGGGGTAATGTGGATTCTTCGCCAGCACTGGGCGATTTAGACGGCGATGGTAAGCTCGAAGTAGTTGTCGGGAGTTTCGATAAGAAGATATATGCACTCAACGGCGAGGACGGCTCCCTAATATGGAAATATACGACAGGAGGGTGGATTGACCCTTCGCCTGCACTGAGCGATGTGGACTTAGATGGGAAGCTCGAAGTAATAATTGGAAGTAACGATAATAAGACATATGTGCTCAACGGCGAGGATGGTACCATAGTATGGAATTACACGACAGGAGGTCAAGTATGGTCGTCGCCGGCAGTAGGCGATGTGAACTGCGACAATAAACTCGAAGTAATAATTGGAAGTAACGATAATGCTATATACGCGCTGAACGGCGAGGATGGTACCGTAGTATGGAATTACACGACAGGAGATCAAGTATGGTCGTCGCCCACCCTTGCAGATCTGGACGGCGACGGTAAGCTCGAGGTTGTAGTCGGAAGTGATGATAATAAAGTATATGCTCTAAAACCCTCCCATTCAGGAGAGAAAGTTGGATGGCAAGGATTATCCGGCGACTCAAATTTCATGAGATGGAAAAATCAAAATGTTTCCAGTGTTGAAGAAGATAACAATATTTCGGAGTTATGGAATTATAAGACGGGAGATTGGGTTTGGTCTTCACCTGCCCTAGGTGATGTGGATGGCGACGAGAAGCTCGAGGTGGTGGTCGGTAGTGATGATAATAAGATCTATGCGCTCAATGGTGAGGACGGTTCTCAACTATGGAACTATACTACGGGAGATAATATAAGGTCATCACCTGCTTTAGGTGATGTCAATGGCGATGGTAAGCTCGAAGTAGTTGTCGGGAGTTTCGATAAGAAGATATATGCACTCAACGGCGAGGACGGCTCCCTAATATGGAAATATACGACGGAAGATAAAGTGAGGTCATCACCTGCATTGGGTGATATAGACGGTGATGGCAAGTTAGAGGTAATCATCGGAAGTTATGATTCCAATGTATATACGCTCAACGGTGAGGACGGCTCCCTATTATGGAAATATACAACGGCAAGTACGATTGCTTCTTCTC
>CAZDJH010000136.1:0-6893 GCA_964505645.1 uncultured archaeon
TTTTCCCATTCCAAATTAAATTAAAATATTCTTCAATCTTGCTCATTCTCTCCATACTTTTAGGAAACAATTAACTATCTCTTGAGAAATCTCATATAAATCTTTGGTAAAGAATAGGTTTTTAAACAAAATATTTGATTAAACTCTTAAAAAAAAAGAAGATAAACTTTCTATGAATTGGCAAAGTCAAAAGAAAAAGGAATGCCTTGAAATTCTTAATTCTAGTCAAAAAGGGTTATCAGAAGAAGAAGCAAAAAAGAGATTAAGAGAATACGGCTATAATCAAATAACCGAAGCTGAATCGATTAGCAAAGTTAAACTTTTACTTGATCAAATTAAAAACCCAATTGTTTATGTAATATTAATTACAGCGGTTATAACTTTTATTTTTCAAAAGTATTCTGATACAATAGTAATAGGAATCGTAATAGCCTTTAATACTACAATTGGCTTTATCCAAGAATACAAAGCCGAAACAAGTCTGAAAGCACTTAAATCCATGGTTAATCCTAAGTGTGATGTGCTAAGGAGAAGGGGTATCAACAAATATTCCATTGAAATTTCCATTGATTCAAAAATGATCGTACCAGGAGATATTTTAATTCTTGAAAGTGGCGATAAGGTTCCAGCAGATGCAAGAGTAATTAAATCAATAAATCTTGAGGTTAATGAATCAATGTTGACCGGTGAATCTCAATCGGTGAACAAAATAAGCGAGGTTTTAAATGAGGAAACAAGAGTAGCAGACAGAAAAAATATGGTCTATGCAGGAACTATTATCACTAAAGGAAGGGGAAAAGCAATTGTTGTAGAGACAGGGATGAATACTGAAATTGGTAAAATTGCTGAATTAATTAAAAACACTGAAGATAAAAAGGCTCCAATAGAGGTTAAAGTATTAAAGCTAGTTAAGATCTTACTTTTTGTAGCTATTTTCTCAAGTATGTTTACCTTTTTAATCGGTTTTCTTCAAGGAATCGAGATATATGAGATGTTCTTTTTTGCGGTAGCGTCTGCTATCTCTGCAATCCCTGAGGGTCTTCCCGTTGTTTTAACAATAACATTAGCGATTGGAGTAAGCAGAATGGCAAAGAGAAAGGCCATAATTCGAAAGCTCCAAGCTGTAGAGACATTAGGTTCTACAACAATCATATGTAGTGATAAAACAGGAACATTAACCACAAATCAAATGACAGTTCGTCAAATTTATATAGATAATGAATTTATTGAAGTTTCAGAAAAAGTTAGCCTAAACTTACAAGGGGGTTTTAAAATTAATGGTGAACAAATCGAAGAGAATCAATTTATACCTATGAATCTTTTACTTTATTGTGCTACTCTCTGTAATAATGCGCGTCTCGGATTTAGTGATGGCAATAATAATAGAAAAATTGGAGATCCTACAGAACTAGCTCTTTTAGTCCTATCTGCAAAAATGGGTGTCTCTAAAAAGGATATTGAAAAAGAGAAGCCTCGGATAGATGAAATACCATTTAATTCTACAATAAAATATATGGTTAGCTTCCATAAACATAATTCTTCCTCCAAAAAGATAGATGTATATATTAAAGGTGCTCCAGAGGTAGTTTTAGAATTGTGTTCAAATATCCATGAAAATGGTAAAATACTAACCTTAACAGATGATAAAAGAAAAAAAACAATGGAAGAACAACAATTAAGGTTGATGGTTTCTGCTAAGAGTGCCTTGAGAAATCTTGCTTTTGCTCACCAGATAATTGAAAAAAAAAATATTGAGAAATTTAAAAAATTAATAGAAAATGGAGAAAAAGTGTTTAACTTTATTGGCTTAGTTGGAATGATTGATCCCCCTAGATCAAATGTGAAGGAATCAATTAGTATGTGTAAAAATGCGGGTATTAAAGTAATTATGGCAACCGGGGATCGTAGATTTACTGCTGAGGCAATAGGTATTGAGATTGGTTTGCATGAAGTAGATGTATTGGTCATCACGGGAAATCAATTAAATGATATGGATAATAAAGAACTGGATGAAAAAATAGGAGATTGTAATATTTTTGCCAGAGTATCCCCTAAAGATAAATTTAAAATTGTGTCCTCTTTAAAACGGAAAAATCATATTGTATGTATGACTGGAGATGGAGTAAATGATGCTCCTGCCCTTAATGCGGCAGATGTAGGTGTTTCTATGGGTATAAGTGGAACTGATGTCGCCAAAGAATCTTCTGAAATGGTATTGGCAAATGATGACTTTTCGACTATAGTTAATGCTATAGAAGAAGGGCGCGTAATTTTCCAAAACATCAGGAAAGTGATTAAATATCTGGTCTGTACTAATATTGGTGAAGATGCTGTTATTATAATTTCCTTAATATTATTTCCTCTTTTATTTAATGAGCTTTTCCTAATCTTTACCCCCGTACAAATTCTTTGGGTGAATTTAGTTACCGATGGGGTATTGGATATTACATTGGCAATGGAAGATAAAGAAAGTGATGTTATGACACGGCCGCCTCGGCCCCCAGATGAGCCTATTTTTAATAAACAGATAATTTTAAATATTATATTTATCAGTACATTAATGATGGTTGGTACTATTATGGTATTTCTATTGGGGATTTATCATTATAACAACCTTATAAAGGCACAAACTATTGCCTTTACAACTATGGCAATGTTCCAAGTATTCAATTCACTTAATTGTCGTTCGAGAGATAAATCAGTTTTCAAGTTAGGATTTTTTTCTAATAAATATCTTATCGCTGCAATAATCATTTCAATTTTCCTTCAAATATTAGCAGTACATCTATTTTTATTTAATATACTTCTTGGTACAACCGGACTGTCACTTTTTGATTGGTTGTTAATTATCTTGGTATCAAGTTCCGTATTTATTTTAGAAGAGATAAGAAAATTAGTTACAAGATTAAGAAATGAGATTTTTCATACTATGTATAGAAGTGAAGAAGCTTAGGTTGTTATAGGATATCAAAAAACGCGGAATAATTTATGAATGAACCGTAAATAAGAAACTAGCCTCGTGACTGCGCAAGTAAGCTGACCAAGCCACCCGAGATCGACACGATCACCGCCATCGACGATAGTCTTGACATCAAATAACCTCATAAATATTTTATTTGCATGATATATACTTCATATATTATCGGATTAGAACCAAAATAAAGAAAAAAAGGAATTTTTGAGGGATTTAAATTGTGATCCCTATTGTTAACATCAATCCCAAAACAAGACTATACAAAGCTCCGATAATCCCAACGACGGGCCACGATACAATTTTGGATATGAGTTCAAGGGGCAGCAACCAGAGCTTCGCGATGAGAGCAACAATAATAAATATCACCACTAAAACTCCAATGAGGACGATTAGCATTGTATCGGAGATCTCAAAAGGAATAATCATTCGGGCGAAATGAATTACGATCGCCATAACGATACCGACGGCAATAGACGCCAACAACCCAATAATACTTGCGATAGGCAAGTCATTTAAAGGTTTTAAACATGTCAGAGTGCCCAAGACAATTAAAGACACGTAAGAGACCGTTTTTGTTACGAGACCGAGAATTAGCCCCGTTGTTCCGATAAAGGAAATGAACACACCGCTGGCACAAGAGATTGAGGTAATGATTTTAAGCAACGTTGTAATATCAAAATCCCAATCGTCGTCATATCTTAAAAACCCCTTGCGCCTTTTTGCCTCGTAGATCAAGTCCAATACCCAAATCCCGCAAATTATATAGAAATAAAGTTCCGGGCGCTCAACTAATAGTAGAAGCGCTTGTTCCAATAGGTTTACCATATTTTTCCTCGCGGTTTATGCTTTTTAATTCTATAATAGGAAGAAGAAGTATAACTATATAATGTTGATCTTGTTAATTCTCCTTATTTGAAAAAAAAGTTTTTAATAAGAGATATAAAATATTTATTCCTATCTAAAAATCCATAAGGTTTTAAGGAAACACGAAATTTAAGTATATATCATTTTAACACATTTAAAAGTAATGCAAAATGAAAAAACAGGACATTTCAATTGCGGGCTGCGGTTTCGTAGGCCTTGTAAACGCTGCAGCCTATGCTAGTAGGGGTTTTAATGTAATAGCGACAACTATAAAGGGGGAAGAAGCAAACCAAATTAATGCGGGGGAGGCACCCTTTTATGAGAAGGGCTTAGATGATCTCTTACAGAAAGCCATTAATTCAGGACACTTAAAGGTCCTTACAAATAATCGAGATGCCGTTCTAAGCTCTGATATAACATTTATCTCTGTAGGCACGCCCATGGATGAGAAATATAAGATTGATTTAAATTCCATTGATACCGTCTCGAAACAAATTGGAGAGGCATTGGCTGATAAGCAAAATTATCATCTCATCGTCGATAGAAGCACCGTTGTCCCTGGAACGACTAGAGACATGATTGGGAAAAATATAGAAGATAAAAGCGGGAAAAAAATGAGAAAAGATTTTGGGTTATGTATGCAACCCGAATTTCTAGCCGAAGGAAAAGCAGTAGAAAATACCTTTAATCCCGATAGAATTATTATTGGTGAATTAGATAATAAAAGCGGCTCCCTCTTAGAGGATTTCTATATAAATTTTTACAGTGATCACTTAGACAACTGCCCCATCTTGAAAATGACAATGGAGAGCGCGGAGCTTGTAAAGTACGGAAATAACTGCTTATTGGCCACTAAAGTCAGCTTTGCCAATGAGTTTGCCAATTTGGCGGAGTTGGTATCAAATGTCGATATCAATCAAGTTATGGAGGGGGTGGGATTGGATTATAGGATCATGGGGCGCTTTCTCCGGGCTGGAGCAGGGTTCGGAGGTTCTTGTTTTCCAAAAGATGTCAATGCAATTAAAGCATGGGGCGAAAAAAAAGGATATAAGGCGCGATTGCTAGACGCAGTGTTGGAAATAAACCGAGACCAAGCTATACACCTAGTAGATATTGCCCAAGAATTAGTAGGGAACTTCTCAGATACGCGATGCGCGATATTAGGGTTGGCTTTTAAACCCGATACAAGTGATATGAGAGAGGCTGCAAGCCTCAAGGTCATATATGAGTTAATTCGGAGAGGGTGTACAGACATTGTTGCTTATGACCCGAAGGCTAATAACGCTGCTAAGAAAATCTTGGGAAACAAGATAGAATATGCCAACTCGACCGAGGAGGCGCTTAATGGGGCAGAATGTGCGTTTTTGATAACTGAATGGGACGAGTTTAAAGAACTTGGAACCGGAGACTTCAAAAAGAATATGAAGGTCCCTAACCTTATAGATGGACGGAGGATCTATCCATTTGAGGAATTTTCGAATGATCTATCGTTTCGGGCAATAGGAAGAAAAAAATAGGCAAGGGTTCAAAAGGATTAAACTCTCAAATCTCTTATCCAATCTGTTTCCCAACGCCGTAATAAATTGTATATGTGCTTAGTAATGATATGAAGGATATATAAGTCCAAATGTCCCTAATCACTTGTTCTGCCAAGTGATTCGTCACAGAAGTACCAAACCACATTAGGAAATATAAAATTACTCCAATCATAAAATACTTCCACTTCTTTTTCAAAACTTCACTTTCGAATTTGACATAGATTTGAAAAGAGAAATAGAATACTGGGACAATTAGAGAAGGGATACATATGAAAAAAACCGTCAAGAGAAAAACTAAGCTCCACTCGGGTTTCCAACCTGTGCTTTCATTTATCTTTACACCTCCCAAAATTCCAACAAAAAACATCAAGGAGAGAAGGGCAGCATAGACACCTATCATAATTAATTGCTTGGAAGTATCAAAAACCCCCTCTGATTTTAATAGCATTAAGTTAAATGTCAATAAGAATACTTGTGCCAAGGTAAACAAATAAAAGGACAGAATATGCAAGAACTTAACCGCAAATTCCAGCGATGGAATGGAAATAGAGGCATAGATCACATTTGCTATTATCCCTAAAGCAACAGAGAAGAAAAACAAGGAAAAATATTTATTCAAGTTTTTCCTAGATCTCCTCAAAATCAGTAAGGCAATAAATAGGAAAAAAACGGGGGTTTATGTATTCCACGGCGTTCCCTTTTTTAAGGGCTTTATATTCGATGGGTGAGTATTCTCGCATTAAAAATGATAAAAATCAAGATTAAGAAAAAAAGAAAGGTTAAAAAATCTTTTTCCTATTCTATTTGCCTTCCGACTCCATAGTACATAGTATAGGTTGTCAATAATGATATTAAGGCGATTATTGCCCAAATGCTCCTGACTGTTTCCTCGGCCAAAAAGTTTGACACGGAAGTCCCGATCCACATTAAGAAGTATAACAATACTCCTATTAAAAAATACCTCCATTTCTTTTTTAATTGCTGGTCCTGGAATTTGGTATAGATTTCCAATGATGTATAGATAATAGGTAATATTAATGAAGGAACGAAGACAATCATCGTTACCAGGAAAAAGGTTAAATCCCACACAGGTTTCCATTCCGTATTTGAATCGATTTTCACGCCTCCCATAAATCCCACCACAAAAAGAATTAAAAGGAGAACTGCATATCCCAGTACCATTATAACTTGCTTTTTACGATCAATTATAGACTCCGATTTCAATATAATTAAATTGAAGAGCAGTAAAAACACTTGTGCCAAGGTAAATAGATAGAAGGTTAGTATATGGAGAAACTGGACAATAAATTCCAATCCTGAAATGGAAATAGAGGCATAAACGACATTGATTATCGTTCCCAACGCAACAGAGATAAAGAACATCGAAAAGATTTTGTTTAGGGGTTTCGTGGATCGGCGCAATATTAGGAAAGCTAAAAGGAGGTAATAAATCCCCCCGACTCCAAGTTGTATGATGTAGATCTGTACAAACCTCGGTAGATCCATATTTAATATAG
>CAZDJH010000136.1:6903-9083 GCA_964505645.1 uncultured archaeon
TGATACATAATTATCAAGAAGTAATTATTATTTTTATAATTTTATAATATAGTAATCCTATTCTATTTATCTAATTTTTGTGTGGTTATCCCCTATTACATTATCTACCTAAACTTTCTTAATTTTTGATTCTCTATTACTTACATATTGAAATGGGAATTTTTTTTAAATTTACCTTATATGGGAAGAACTATCCTTCAAACCTTTATAAGGGGTTTTGATTCTATAATAATGAATAAGGAGGTATTAATTTATGAAAAATTTTAAACGAAATATCTTGTATGCATTTATCGTGATAAACACCATCGGACTGCTCTTATTGGTACCAGTTTCCAGAGCGGCAATCGACACCGCAGCATCCTCAGCCACCGAAGAACGATCTTATACGATACAAGCACATACTCAACATCAATTTCAAATCGCAACGCAAACGAAGATAAACATATCAACAACAACAAATAGGATGATTCAAGGGCAAATAAATTATGAATCGAGCATTGAAAATAAGGAATTTGCGGTTGAAATCAATAATGCGAGCGAAGATATCACTTTAAACATGACATGCAGAGAGGAGCAATCAGAACTAGGGTTATTAAATGGTAATAGGGTAAACGCTAGAAATCGAAACCGATTCACCTTTCAAGAACAATTTGTCGTTAATCTCAGCTGTAATTCTTCGGATATACAAGCAAAATTAAAGATAAAGGCTAACGAAAAAAACAATGGTGGAACTTGGGCATACTATAATGAAAGCACTCAAGAATGGGTAAGAGAAGCAACTCAACTGAAGGATGGTTTTTTAGTTACGGAAACTGAGCATTTTTCTACTTGGACTATAATAATTCCTGAAACGGAAAACAATTTAAATTTCTATATAATAATTGGAATCATTATCGGTGTAGTTGCATTAATAGGAGTTATTGGAATTGCAGTATACGGCTATAAAATGCATTGAAAGGTAAGAAAAGCTATATAATAGTTTCCATTTTTATTTTTTTTAATTTTAGAACTAGTAGATTAGTATAAAATAGTTTAAAATTCCATTTGGTACTTTTTATTATTAAAAATAATGGGAAAACTTATACCTTAATGCTTTTTAATTTAATCTTACTTTATTCTATTACATTAAATAATAAAGTGGATTCACCTTAGATAATAGTAATTTTTCACGAATATGAGAAAAAAATGCCCAACTTTTAAAATACTTATTATTTCCTTAATCATTCTCGAGATTTGTGCCTTAACGGTAAACATCAAAGGCGAAGTTAGGGAGCGAGCAGGATATACAATCACAAATGAAAATGTGGGAGCTGAACAGACAATATATTATAATTTCACTACCATTAATGCCATTTATGGACTACATTCCGATTCAAATTTAACTGTGAATATAAACGTAGGTGGGCAAATTAGCAATCGAAAGATGTTTTTTGATATTGAAAGCAATAAAAAGCCAATTTTATTAAGTTTAACATCAAAATCAAGTATTTCGGGCTTCAATCCTCCAAAAGCGCCAAAAAATCCAGCAGGTAATAATTATAGATTTCAATATAAATATGATAACATTATTAAAATTCAAGTTAATTCCTCGGTTAATAGAATTACTGCAAAATTTGAAATTGATCAAAAATATGGATTAAGCGAAAATATGAATTATATTATTACTCTTTATCATGAAGATCTTGAATCTTGGGAGGGGCTCGAAACCGAAGTAATCGAAAATGAATCCACTGGAGTATCTTATTTACAAGCTGAAGTTATGGAGCTATATGGGAAGCAAGATTATTATATAACAGTTTTTGAAACTATTCCAATATTACCTTCATATGATTGGATCTGGTTTCTAATCATTGGAACAATTGGAGTTGGGATTGGGATTGCTGGCATAACTATAATTATGTCGAAAAGTAAGTATTTTGAATTAATCCGTCGGCGCATTGTGTCGATTGATAAAGGGCCTCATCGCTTGACGATGGAAGAGGTCTTAGAAAATGAAAACCGCAATAATATAATTGAATATATTTTAGAGGAGCCAGGGATACATTACAATGAATTATTAAGGAAAACCGAACTCTCTGCTGGGAACCTTGCTTGGCATCTCGATATATTGGAAACATATAAAATTATCGGGAAAAAGAGAGTGGGAAAATACTTAGTCTATTTCCCTTATTATCAAAAAA
>CAZDJH010000137.1:0-9058 GCA_964505645.1 uncultured archaeon
GTTCCTGATTTTATCGGTGACCTCAAGACGCTCCGGGAGTTTACCTTCAGCGTGAAGGACCCCCGAGGGCTGCCCGAGTCCATCGGCAACCTCACGAACCTCGAGTTGCTTGGAAGCAGTCCCGGAAACCTAGAGGTATTACCCGAGTCCGTCGGCGAGCTCACCTCCTTGAAGAGATTATATATTGAGAAAAATAACCTCGGCGCATTCCCCGAGACCATCGGCAACTTGGCCTCGCTCGAGCGCCTCGGCTGTAATACCAACAACCTTACCGAGCTCCCCGATTCCTTCGGCAACCTCACCTCGCTTAGATATTGCGACCTCACCTGGAATAAGATCACCCGATTACCAGAGTCCATTGGAGGCCTCACCTCGCTCGAGACCTTGGGGTTGACCTGCAATAAGCTCGAGGAGTTGCCGTCCTCCATGTCTCGGTTGCAGTCGTTGAACAACGTATCCTTGGAAAATAACAAGCTTACCGACCTCCCCGAGTCCCTTGTTGACTTACCTCAATTAACGCATATCTACCTTAAAGGCAATCCAATAACTTCTAACCCCCCTCATCTTATAGAGAGGATGAAGCAAAATCTTATACGCGTTTACCTTCAATGATCCCGTTGGATTTTTTTTTGTTTCAACAACAACCCCAGCATAACAGATCTTTTTGGTTTTGTTAATAGATATAAATCTTTTATCGTCATGTGTAGAATTTAGAAATATATTATATATCTAAGTAGGTAAAAAAATAAAAATTTACCTTAATAATTGTTGGAGATTGAAAAGAAAATTTCATTCATTCAAATTGATATATACTTTCTACAATTGTAATTTAAAATAACTAAAATAAATATTAAACTTTTTTTTTCCAATTGCCGAATTGAGATTAAGAAACAAAATTAAATGCCATAGATGCCTTTGTTAAATAGCATTATAAACAATTAAAAGTCTTGAAAATTATGAATTATAAAGTTCCGTATGAAATCAAGGAGATTAAAGACGTAATTCAGATAAAAATAGATGTTCCATTTGACGTAAAATTTGTCTATGTTTATCTTTTAAAAGTGAGTGAGGGCTATATTCTCTTTGATGCGGGACTAAATATGGGTGATTGGCCACAGAGGTTTTTCTCGGCTCTTAAGGATGTTAAAATAAAACCCGAAGAAATTAGCCATTGCATTATTTCACATAACCATATGGATCATATTGGGTTAATCGGATATCTCCGACGTAAAAATCCGGAGATTAAAATAGTTATGCACGATATTACCAATAAAAAAGTGGAATGGGAGACGAATCCAGATAACTTTTCCAATCTTAAACAAGAGTCGGAGCAATTAACTTCTCAATTGATCCAGTATGGTCTTTCTCGAGAACAAGGAGAAAAGCTCGTTAAATACTTTCTCAAATGGCCCCAAATGAAACAATACCATAATCCCGATATAATCGTTCACGATGGCGACCAAGTATCAATCGGAAATGATGTGTTGGACGTTATATGGACACCAGGACATAGCTTAGGGCATATTTGTATTTATGAAGCAAATAGAGGATATTTATTTTCTGGGGACCATATACTCTCTCGGATAACGCCCCATATAGGTGTGTTCATAATAAACGATTCGATTCGAGAAATATATAAGAATGTAGACTTTGAAAATATATTAGCCTTATACTTAAAGTCCTTAGATGGCATTGTCAAGTTAAAGCCCACAATAATCTTTCCTGCCCACCAAGAAGTCATCTATAAACCTTTAGAACGAATATATGCGATAAAAAATCACCACAAAAGGCGATTAAAAGAGATCTCAGATGTTATAAACAAAAATCCCATGACGCCATATAAAATATCTAAAATCCATTTTGGGGAATTAGATGATATTAACTCTTTTTTAGCCTTAAGCGAGGTTCTAGGGCATTTGATTTACCTAGAAAGCCAAAATAGGGTTCAACGAATTGAAAAGAGTCATAAGATTTTCTTTAGCTCCTAATAGGAAAAGACAATAAGTAGGATAAGAAAGATTAGAATACATATAGAAATAAAAAGAAAAATAAAAAAATTGTATTCATATAAATTTCTGATATAACGATCAAAATCCTCTATAGATATAGCTATTCATATAAATTTCTGATAAAATTATCAAAGTCCTCTATAGATAATCCTTTAGAATAGGCCATTTCACCACACTGATCCTCCAAATCCAAACATTCTTTGATATAACTTTTATTCATTGTGTGTAGCATTACCTTAGGAAGAAATAAAAACGGAATTTGGTACTTAGCAATATTTTTCACGAAAGCAAAAGTTTTGTCCTCCAACTCTTCTAACGGAAATATACGGTCCGGAAAATTTAGTCTTTTAAGTTCCTTCAACCCAGCTTTATCTGCAGTATATAGCAGATGCTTAGCATAACTTAGCCCGAAAGCCAGTAAGGGAAGGAGGGTTGCACCAGTCTGAGGAAATGCAGAAATTGCAAGTTCGGGTAAGTGAATATACAGATCTTCCTTATTTCTATCGGCAAATACACGTAAATCAGATGCTAATATTAACAAAGTCCCAAATCCGACCGCCTTCCCTTGTACTTGAGTTATTATTATTTTTTTTAAAGTGAGGATTTTATAATTTACTTTCCTACCCCATTCTGTGATTAATTTTACCTTTTCAGGAGAACCCTGAATTTCTTTTAAATCATAGCCCGCCGAAAAGAACCGCGTTCCAGTACTTTTGATGATTATGCATCTTACACGATCGTCCATATCTGCTATTTCCAATTTCTCGTGCATTGCTTTAAGCATAAGCACATTAAATGAATGGGCTTTTTTTGGTCTGTTTATCGTAATGGTTGCTATCCTTTCCTTTACTTCATACAAAATAAGATCTTCTAACATAATACTTTAAATCTCCAATAGAATATAAGATATATTATATCTCCAAACGTTATAATTATTTTTTAGAAATTGATTCAGTTAAATAATAGTATTAATTATAGTTTTTTGTACTTTTTTGAAGTATTATTATTGATTCACAAGAGGAAATTCAAATGAATATTTTTGTGTGCGGAGGAACGGGCTTTATAGGATATAGGGTTGTTAGGCAATTGTTAGAAAAAGGACACCATGTAAAATCCATCTCGATTGATGATTGTGAATTCGGAGATTGGTTCCCTCAAGAGGTGGAAAATCTTTTTGGAGATTTATTTACGATGGGAAATTCTGAATTAAAAGAGCTTTTTAAGGGTTTCGATGCCATGGTATATGCAGTCGGGCCTGATGATCGCCTCACTCCTGATGCCCCGGCATTCGAGTTTTTTCATAAAAGGTTAGTCGAAGCGTGCTCCAGAGTAGTTAGGGCGGCAAAAGAGGCAGGCGTTAAGAAATGCGCGATTTGTAATTCCTATTTCGGCTACTTCGATAGGATACGCCCCGAACTGAACCTCCAAAAACACCCCTATATTCGATGTCGGGTGGAGCAAGCGAAACGGTGCATTGAGAGCGGAGAAGATGAAATGGATGTGATGGTTATGGAATTTCCCTATATATTTGGAACCCACCCAGTTCGGGAGCCCCTTTGGAAGGATATTATTATTAAAAGAATTCAGGAATGGAATAATAGGGTTTATTTTTTTCACGGGGGTTCAAATATGATTACTGTGGAGCATATCGCAGAGTCAATCGTCGGCGCACTCGAGAGAGGAAAAGGGGGTAAACGATATCCAATAGGAGATAAAAATGTAACATGGGAAGAGTGGTTGACTATCATCCTTGACGAGATGGGTTCCGATAAAGAGTTTTTATTCTTACCCCCATGGGCAGGCACACTTTACGGGACATATCTCAGGTGGAAAGAAAAGCGGAAAGGAAAGGAAGCAGGACTGGATTATAGATATATATTCAAAGATATTCAGTCTCAAGAGTTCTTCTTTGACCCGACAAATACCAAAGAGGAATTGGGATATGAAGGAGGGGGGCTTGAAAAGAGTATCCGAAAAACCGTTCGAAGATGCCTTGAGGATTAGACAATGGGCTTTAAAATCTTAATTACCGGGGCACCTAGATGCGGTAAATCTACTTTAATTAGTAAACTAATCAATGAATTAAAAGATGAAAAATCCCTTTTTGGGTTTTTAACGCCAGAAATTAGGAAGAAAGGAAGGAGGATAGGTTTTGATCTTCAAGATATCAATTCTGGAAAAAGAAGACCCCTGGCCCGTAAGGGAAATTATGATTCGGACTATAAGTTAGGGAGCTATCATGTTTTTATTGAACAATTCAATCAATATCTTAAAAACAACATAGTAGACACATTAAATCTAGGGGAAAACTCTAAAAGGCAAGACAGAGTTCTGATCATTGATGAAATCGGAAAAATGGAATTATTTTCAGAAATATTTCAATCAAACCTGAAAAAGGTTTTTTCCTCAGATATATCTGTTATCGCTACAATTGGAAAATATCTGAAACATCCCCTTAAAGACTTTATTATAAACCTTCCAGATATAAAATGCTTTTCGTTATCTCGAAAAAATCAGAAAATGGTTATAAGTGAAATTCTAAATCTTCTGAATTAATTAATTAATTTATTAGTTTCTCATTGGCATGGTCAACGTGTATGAGGTATCTATTATTTGAGTTTATTATCGGAATTAAATTCAATTAAGAAAAAGAACTCAAGAAGAAGAACTCAAAGATAAAAAGACGAAACAAAGGATCCAATTATCATTATCGTACTTAAAAGTATTATTTATAATTATAATCCTTTAAATTTTAAAATTTGTGGTTCACTTTGATTGAAATTTGGAGCTCTCTTGAGATTTATAATACAATAGTACTATTATTAAATCGATAATAATTAAACTTTTCTTATTTAACTCGTAAATTTAATCTAATAATACAATAAGAAAATGGATTAACTCGATATGGCGACAATGACGTTTGAGGAAATTGAAACGGGAGATTTAACTCCCATGATGGAGCACTGGTATAGTATCAAAAAGAAATATAAAGACCATCTCATTGCCTATAGAATGGGAGACTTTTTTGAATTCTTCTATGATGACGCGATTCGTGTCTCAAAACTTCTGGGAATCACTTTAACCAAGCGAAAAGTTGGTCATGATAATTATCCCCTTGCTGGAATTCCACATCATTCGGGAAATTATTTAAAAAACTTGGTGAAGAAAGGGGAAACTGTCGTTATTGTAGAGCAGCTGGAAGACCCGTCCAATGTAAAAGGAAGGATCGTAAAGCGGGGGGTGGTAAGGATTTTATCCCCCGGCACCATTACGGAAGCAGATATGTTAAAAGCAAATGAAAACAATTATATCGCATCATTGGTCAAGGAAAAGGAGGGATACGGGTGCGCCTTCGCAGATATCTCCACTGGGGAGTTTGTCGCGGTGGAATATTTCCAAAATGAGAAGGATCCTAAGGAAAAATTATTAAGTGCATTTGCCCGATTTAGCCCGGTCGAATTAATCATCCCAGATCAATTAAAAAAGGAAAAAAAACTGTTCCTTTTCCTAACAGATGCAACCGAAGCGCTCATCAAAACCTATGATAATTATTACTTCGATTATGATGAGGCATATAACCTAATCAAACGCCATTTTAATATCTCAAATTTAAAAGGGTTTGGATTAGAAGATGCGGAGATGGCGGTTCAAGCGGCGGGGGGATTACTTGCATTTCTAAAGGAGACCCAACGAGATGTTATACCAAACATTTTTAAAATTGGATTACTAAAAGAAAAGGGAATACTCCATCTGGATTATACAACCCAGAGGAATCTTGAACTTATTACCTCTCTCTGGGAAAGAGGAAAAGATACAACGTTATATTCCGTATTTAACCATACGGAAACTCCAATGGGAGCACGATTATTAAAAAAAATCATTGTACAACCCTTAGCAGATCTAGATGAAATAAATCACCGATTAAATATTGTCCAAAAGTTGAAGGACGATATCTTTCTCAGGTCAGATCTGAGGGAGCAGTTGGGAGTTATCGGAGATTTAGAAAGATATATTAACCGAATTACGTATAAAAACCGGACAAATGCAAGAGATTTGCTCAATATTAGGAATTCACTCGAGATAATACCTAAAATTCGGGATTTGTTAAAAAGCCCAAATATTCCAGAGATTTCAAAATACTTGGAGAGTATTAACGAGTTCACAGAAACGAGGGGGCTCATCAGTGATTCTATAAAAGAAGACCCCCCCACAACGGTTAAAGAGGGGGAAATCATTAAGGACGGATATAGTTCTGAATTAGATAAGTTAAGGGATATCCTACAAAACGGTAAAAATTACCTCTTGGAATATGAGGAATCTCAAAAAGACAGATTAGACATAAATGCTGGTCTAAAAATCGGTCATAATAGTATTTTGGGGTACTATATCCAAATAACTAAAAATACCCTTAAATCACTTAAAGAATTACCTTCAGAATATGTAGAACGTCAGACATTAAAGAATTCGAAGCGTTTTACCACAAAAAAGTTGAAAGATCTAGAGCAAGATATCTTTACTGCAGAGGAAAAGATTAATGATTTAGAGTATGAAATCTTCTGCGATATAAGGGAAAACGTTGAGAAGGAAACTTTAAATATTTTGGAGACCGCAAAAAATGTTGCATATATAGATGTCTATGCTTGTTTTGCTGAAATTGCTGAAAAATATAATTATTGCAGGCCGAATGTAAACGAGAGGGATAAAATTGTTATTGAAGAGGGTCGACATCCCGTAGTTGAGCAAATGCATATTACGGAACGCTTTATTCCAAATGATTGTCGGATGGATAAAGATTCAGATCAGATCCTTATTATCACGGGGCCCAATATGTCAGGAAAGTCAACTTTTTTACGCCAAGTGGCGCTAATAAGTTTAATCGGACAAATGGGTTGCTTTGTACCAGCAAAATCAGCAAAATTAGGGATCATCGATCAAATATTTACAAGAATAGGGGCTTCAGATGATCTGGCAAGAAAATTATCCACGTTTATGATTGAGATGACGGAAACAGCCAAGATATTGAATTATGGTACGGAAAAGAGTCTTGTTATTATCGATGAACTCGGAAGGGGTACAAGCACAAGTGACGGACAGAGTATCGCCATCGCCACCTTGGAAAAACTCCATAAAATGAAAGTTAAAACGCTGTTTAGTACACATTACCATCAACTCACAGAAATAGATTTACCGAGGGTGAAGAATTACCATCTCGATATTATCGAAAATGAAGATGGCTCAATCAACTTTGTGCGTACATTAAAGCCAGGAGGTTCGGATAAATCATATGGAATTCACGTGGCAAGGCTCGCAGGAATACCCGATGATGTGATTATCAAAGCATTTCAAATCCTAGAGGAGATTGAGGAAAATGATCCATTTAAGGATGTTATTGAGACTAATAACAAATCTAATGGTGGAGAGCCTGGGAAATATTATGAGAAAGTCATTAATGGAAAGAAAAAACAATTAGACGCGATAAATCTGAAGCTAAGTTCTAGGAAACAGAAGTTTCAAGAATATAATGAGAAATTGGAGGGGAAAAAGAAAGAAGTAGAGAAAAGATCGGCGCATATTCATGAACTTGAGAAAAAGATCGCGGAATTAAAAAGAAAAAGGGAGCTAACTCAGCCTGAACAAAAGGACAACAAAAAGAAGAAAACAGTACAAACTACTTTCTTCAAACCAGTGGTACAAAAGGAAAAGGTTTACAAAGATGAAATTAAGGAAATTATTAAAACTATTAAGAAAATTGATATTAATTCAATAACTCCTGTGGAAGCTATGAAATTTTTAATAGAATTCAAAGAAAATTTGGAACTTTAGTAATACATTTTTATTAATACCTCAAATTTATCTAATTAAGCCCCAATTTCTTTCTTTCGTCATTAAAATCAATCTCATCTAATTTTCTTAGAAAGCGCGCACTCATGGTATAAGGTAGTTGTTGCTTAAATCTCTTCCGGACATTTTTAAACTTTAAAAAAAACTTAGTAAGGCTCTTGAGACTCTAGTGTTCCAATTCCGAGTGGAAAAATCAAACATATCCCTTTCTTTAAATAATTTATAATTCCTACGAAAAAGAGCTCCTGGGAGACCAAAAATCATGATAAAAATTAGATGGTGCGATATAATTATTATCGGAGAATTGTATTGCCTTTTTCGCCATATTATATATTAAAGAATCGATGTATTCTAAATCGCTAAATTCATCGGTAATAATATCAACTAAAATTCCAAATCCTAAGTCTATAATTGCCGTAATCCACTCTCTTAAGTTTGCTACTTGACTTAGGAGGCAAGAGAAGATTTTGAATATAAAAAAAAAGCAACAGGAAGATTTTTTGCGAATCTTAAAAGATGAAACAATTAGAAACCAATAACATTCATGAATTTATTCTTAAATTAATAAACCTATTGCCCTATTAATTTAAATAATTTTTATTTTTTATAAAATAATAAATACCATTTTTTAAGTAAATGTATCCAGAAGAGCATAAAGCGATGAAGAGAAAGAGAATAAAAAGAATATTAAATTCAGATAAGATTGCTGCCGGAGAAGTTGTTGAAAGACCAGCGAATGTAGTAAAGGAATTGATTGAAAACAGCATAGACGCTGGAGCAACCAAAATAACCGTTAATATTAAAAAAGCCGGGAAAGCATTGGTCCAAGTTATAGATAATGGCATTGGAATCCCATCTAACGAATTGGAACTTGCGTTTCAAAGGCATACCAGCAGTAAAATCCGAAGTATTGAGGATTTAAACCATCTTCATACCCTCGGTTTTAGAGGGGAAGCTTTAGCAAGCATAGCGACAATAAGTAAGGTTATTATCAACTCAAGGGCACAAGAAGAAGCCCTTGGGACTCAATTAATCATTGAAGGAGGGAAAGTTTTGGAAAAACATGAAATATCTGAATCAACTGGTACAAATATTCAAATTAACAATCTTTTTTATAATACACCAGCCCGTAAAAAGTTTTTAAAATCAGATGCCACTGAACTTGGGCACATATCAGATATAGTCCAAAGGTATTCTTTAAGTTATCC